>NZ_WXWP01000029.1:0-41259 GCF_009904765.1 Vibrio sp. V39_P1S14PM300 | reverse complement strand
GTGATGCCCTATCCAGTCGGTAGCGTAGAGTATTACGGTGAATGTGCAGTTGCTGACATGTCTGAGCGGCGTCACAATTTAGAGCAAAATACGCTGTTAAGGTTTTTGTCAGTATGCCTTTGGTGTCGTATTCTCGCAGCCGGTCATAGGGTTGGCGTAACTGCTGTGCTTTCCAGGGCGTCTGGAGCACATCATTCATCATAACCGGCAGTTTATGATCCTGATAGAAGAACACTTCTCCTGGCTGACCATGGATACTGCGCAGGGTGAGTTGCGCAGTATCAAAAGATTTTGCCAGACCATCAACGCCACTGAAGTAGTCCCCCAACGCCATTTGAATTGAAAAGTTGCCGGCACTTTTAATGCGTTTGAGCAGTTGATTGATACGACGGGTTTCTGCGCTTTTCGACCAACCCTCCTTGGTCAGAGTGATCGGCTTAAGCACCACGACCTGATTGTCTGATACCGACAGAATACCCACCAGATTATCGCGTTCGGGGTATTCCAGCAGATGCACCAATTGCTGCAGGTGTTCGAGCGATAAGGTGCGATCTTGTTCAGGCACCACATTGACAATGGCGGCCACTCGGGGTTGTGACAGATCCAGCCCGAGCCGCTCGGCGATCGAGACCAATTGAGCGTCATCAAGGCTGGAGCCTTGGATCAGTTGCATCACCAGTTCTTCCCGGTGACGTTTATTCCATTCGATCTGCGACATTAGTGCTGCCTGTTCGACGATGAGTTCGGCGGTCATTTTGACCAGCTCACCATAATGGCGTACCTGCTCGGGGCTCCCCGATACGCCAATCACGCCGATCACTCGCTGCTGGTAGAGGATCGGCAGGTTGATCCCGGGCTTCACCCCTTTGAGCTTGAGCGCGGTGGCGTGATCGATTTCCACGACCCGACATTCGGTGATCGCCAGGACGGCGCCCTCATGCTTGTGATGCAGGCGCTGACGATCTCCCGAGCCAATGATCCGCCCTTGATCGTCCATAACATTTACCGAGTGAGGGATAATCTTCATGGCACGTTCGACAATTTGGCGTGCAATCGTTTCGTTCAGCTGCATGGTTATAGTGGCGTGTTGAATCAGATCCCTCGATAATAGCAGCAATCTACACCCCGCATCGACAGAGAAAAGATGGACTTCGTATTTAAGAAGAACGCCCTGGATGGCAGTTATTACTGCCAGTGTTCCATGGGACACGAAATTGTTGGCCGTTGGCTACAAGAAGAGATTGGTCACGAGATGGCCCGGATTGAACAGGTGATGGCCTTAGTGGCACAGGCCAGATCCGCGCCGGGTGGTGAGCACCGGCTGCTGGGCCGGGAAATCAGCCTGCTGATCAGCGCCGATGAAGTGATCATAGAAGACAATGCACTGGCTCTGAGTGAGTCAGAAGTGCTTCCGGAAGAGTTTGAACTCTATGACAGCGAAAGTGTTGGCTGCTGTGGTTTGGAAGATTTTGAACAATTGATCCGTCAATGGCAGGCATTTATTCACGGCTAATTTGCACAGTCGTGGTGAAATGGGCACCGACTGCCTTATTTTTGGGAACAGGCTGCACCTTATTGGTGCGGCCTGTTTTGTTTTTTATCACTAGTAGATATCAAAGCTTATGTAAAACAAAGAGTTAAAAAGTTGGCACGCACCTTGGATTATTCCCTGCGTAAAGGGACTACAGCTGCAGAGAGGATGCGATGAAACTGATTAATGCGATTATCAAACCCTTCAAACTGGACGATGTGCGAGAAGCACTGGCGGACGTTGGTATTGAAGGTATGACGGTATCGGAAGTGAAAGGCTTCGGCCGTCAAAAGGGGCACACAGAGCTCTACCGTGGTGCAGAATATCAAGTCGATTTTCTCCCCAAGGTCAAACTGGAGATCGCGACTCAGGCCGATAACGTCGACCGCGTGATTGAGGCCATCACTAAAGCCGCCCAGACCGGCAAAATCGGTGACGGGAAAATTTTTGTTTACGACCTCTCACAAGCGGTGCGGATCCGTACTGGCGAGATGGATGCGGAAGCACTTTAAGATTTCAAAGGATTGGAGAGTATCACTATGGAACTTGCAACAACGGTAACGGAGTTACGTTACGCACTGGACACGTTTTTCTTCCTGATTTCAGGGGCGTTAGTTATGTGGATGGCCGCTGGCTTTGCCATGCTTGAAGCGGGTCTGGTGCGTTCAAAGAACACCACAGAAATTCTGACTAAAAACTTTTGCTTATACGCGATTGCCTGCACTATGTACCTGATTGTCGGCTACAACATTATGTACGTTGACAATGGTGAAGGGGGCTGGCTACCGTCACTGGGAACCTTAATTGGCACACAGGCTGACGGCGCGGATCACTCTCTCGAGTCGGATTTCTTCTTCCAGGTTGTGTTCGTCGCAACAGCGATGTCGGTTGTCTCTGGCGCGGTGGCTGAACGCATGAAGCTGTGGACCTTCCTGGTGTTTTCAATGGTATTGACGGCGTTCATTTACCCGATTGAAGGTTATTGGACCTGGGGCGGTGGTTTCTTGTCTGAAGCGGGCTTTAGCGACTTTGCCGGTTCCGGAATTGTGCACATGGCGGGGGCGGCGGCGGCGCTGGCTGGGGTACTGCTGCTTGGCGCGCGTAAAGGTAAATATGGCAAAAACGGTGAGATCTACCCCATTCCGGGCTCAAACATGCCGTTGGCAACACTGGGTACGTTCATCCTGTGGTTTGGCTGGTTCGGTTTCAATGGCGGTTCTCAGCTGATGGTATCGGATTTTGAAAACGCGACCGCCGTCGGTCAGATATTCCTCAATACCAATGCCGCAGCGGCGGCGGGGTCGATTGCTGCTCTGCTGGTGTGCAAAACCACTTGGGGCAAAGCCGACCTGACGATGATTCTTAACGGTGCGTTGGCTGGCCTAGTGGCTATTACCGCGGATCCATTGTCACCAAGCCCGCTGTATTCAGTGGCAATCGGTGCGGTATCGGGTGCGCTGGTGGTCTTCAGTATCGTGGCGCTGGACAAGCTGAAAATCGACGATCCGGTGGGCGCCATTTCGGTGCATGGTGTGTGTGGTTTCTTTGGTCTGATGGTGGTGCCGCTAAGTAACGCGGATGCGAGCTTTGGTTCACAACTACTGGGTGCGGTCGTGATCTTTGCTTGGGTGTTCGGTACCAGCTTACTGGTGTGGGGCGTACTGAAAGCGACGGTGGGTATCCGTGTGTCGGAAGAGGAAGAGCTGGAAGGCATGGACATGCATGACTGTGGTGTCGGTGCGTATCCGGAGTTCGTCACAGCCAAGTAATGTTTAGTTACAAAATACTCAAAAAACCTGCCGACCGAGGCAGGTTTTTTTGTTTTGTGTCATTGTTTTCATCGGTTTCATGCATATAATAACGCAACTGATAAACGTTATCATTACGATGCAAAGGATTTTAGCAATGAAAAAACTGCTCGCTCTTTCAGCGCTGGCATGCGCTGTAACAGCACCGGCTGCGATGGCCGCTGAAGAAGTCAACGTCTACTCATACCGTCAGCCATTCCTGGTTGAACCTATGTTTAAAGAGTTCACCAAAGAAACCGGTATCAAAGTCAACGTGAAGTTTGCCAAGCAGGGCATTGCTGAAAAACTGGCTCAGGAAGGCGAATACAGCCCGGCTGATGTACTGTTGACTGTCGATATCAGCCGTTTGGCGGATCTGTCTAACCGCGGTCTGGTACAGCGTGTTGACAGCGACGTGATTGAAGCGAATGTACCGGCGCAGTACCAGGACAAAGAAAACCAGTGGTTTGCGCTGACGACTCGTACGCGCAGCGTGTATTCATCACGCGACCGTGTGGGCAAACTGGGCGATGATTTCACTTACGAAGATCTGGCCAAGCCAGAATTCAAAGGCAAAATCTGTACTCGCAGTGGTAAGCACCCATACAATGTTTCTCTGGTATCGGCGATGATCGCTCACCACGGTGAAGCGGAGACTAAGACTTGGCTGGAAGGTGTGAAAGCCAACCTGGCGCGCAAACCTCAGGGCAACGACCGTGCTCAGGTAAAAGCGATCAAAGAAGGCCTGTGTGATGTGTCACTGGGTAACAGCTACTACCTGGGTAAAATGATCAACGATAAAGAGCAGAAAGCGTGGGCTGATGCGGTTTACATTAACTTCCCGAACCAGAATACCACAGGTACGCACGTGAATATTTCGGGTATGGCGATGGCTAAATACGCACCGAACCGTGAAAACGCGCTGAAGCTGATGGAATTTTTGACGGCTGACACAGCGCAGCACATGTACGCAGAAGTGAACTTCGAATACCCGGTTAAACCAGGTGTGAAACGTTCTGATCTGGTTGCATCGTGGGGCGATTTTAAAGCTGACACCATCTCCCTGGACGATATCGCTTCTCACCACGAAGCGGCAATTCGTCTTTTGGATGAGGTCAAGTTTGACCTTTAATTGAAATCAGGGGTATAACTGTACCCCTGATGATTAAAGGGACATGAGATGTATTTGCAACCGCATTTATGTGTCATCCAGCCTTGCTGTAATTAGGCGAATGAAAGAAAAGAACCTCTTATGGAAAACCAGTAGTGTGGGCTTAGCCCTGCTGCTGGTTTTGCCGATCTTAGCGATCTTCTACACCGCACTGGGCGACACGGATGATATTTTCTCACATCTGATATCGACCGTGATGCCCACCTATACCTTCAACACAGTCGCTTTGGCGCTCGGGGTGATGGCGTTGAGCTTGCTCTTCGGTATCCCAAGTGCCTGGCTGATGGCGATGTGCCGCATGCCGGGTGAGCGCGTGCTGCAGTGGGCGCTGGTGTTACCTCTGGCGATGCCGGCCTACATTGTCGGTTACATCTATACCGACTGGTTTGACTTTGCCGGACCAATCCAGATCTGGCTGCGTGACATCACGGGCTGGGGCCCCGGGGAATACTGGTTCCCGGATATCCGCACTTTGCCCGGCGCCATTACCGTGCTGGCATTGGTTTTGTACCCGTATATTTATCTGTTGTGTCGCGCCGCCTTCATGGAGCAAAACGTCTCTTTGCTGCAGTCTGCCCGTTTGCTTAAGTGCTCTCCGTGGGAAAGCTTTTGCCGTATTTCCATGCCGTTGGTGCGTCCGTCCATGGCGGTGGGCTTGTCATTGGTGGCGATGGAAACCATCGGTGATTTTGGTACGGTGAATTACTTTGCGGTCAACACCCTGACCACTGCGGTTTACGATACCTGGATGGGCATGTCGAGCCTGACCGCGGCTGCCAAAATTTCCGCTATTATGCTGGTGTTTGTGATTGCTTTGCTCAGCGCTGAGCGATACAGTCGGCGACGACAGAAGCTGTTCCAGAGTCAGTTCAGCAGTCATGAAGATTTTCGTTATACGCTGCATGGCTGGCGCAAGTGGCTGGCGGTGATCTGGTGTTGGGGCATTGTCAGTGCGGCATTCATTCTGCCACTTTTGCAGTTGTGCAGTTACGCATATACCTATTTTGCCCAGAGCTGGACTGCAGAGTTTCGCCAGTACGCGCTCAACAGCTTGCAGGTCTCAACACTGGCGGCGCTGGTGGGGGTGGCCGTGGCATTGGTGGTGAATTTCTTCCACCGCCTGCAGCCACAGCGGCTCAGTCTCGCCTCGATGCGCTTTTCATCGATGGGCTACGCAGTACCGGGTACGGTGCTGGCGATTGGTATCATGGTTCCGGTACTGGCGATGGATCATCTGGTCAACGACGTGGCCAAAGCGATGCAATGGGGACGGCCGGGGTTGATCTTCTCCGGCTCGATGTTTGCTCTGGTGTTTGCCATGGTGGTGCGTTTTGCCGCCGTGGCGATTGGCAGTATCGAAAGCAGCCTGAGCAAAGTCTCTCCGTCGCTGGATATGGCGTCACGGACCATGGGCTGCAACGCCAATCAGATGTTGCGCCGGGTGCACTTACCGCTGATACGCCGTGGTGCACTGATTGCGGCATTGTTGGTGTTCATGGAATCGATGAAAGAACTCAATGCGGCGCTGCTGCTGCGCCCCTTTAACTTTGAAACGCTGGCGACATACGTTTATAACTATGCGTCGGATGAGCATCTGGAGCTGGCAGCAATGCCGGCGGTACTTCTGGTTCTGGTGGGCCTCATCCCACTGGTTGTCGTAAACCGTTCACTGGAGCAACCTCACTGATGAGCTGTGCACTGTCGATTGAAAATCTTACCTGTAAGTACGAAGAGCAAACGGTTCTGGAGGCTTTGTCGCTCGATGTTTGTCATGGCGAGATCGTGTGTCTGCTCGGCGCCAGTGGTTGTGGCAAAACCACGTTGCTGAAAGCCATTGCGGGGCTGTTACCACTCAGTGCCGGTGTGATGAAACTCAATCAGAGCGTCATTGATGACGGACAAACCTGGCTGGCACCGGAAGCGCGCAATATCGGTATGATCTTTCAGGATTATGCGCTGTTTCCCCATTTGACGGTGGCGCAGAACATTGCGTTTGGCCTCAAAGGCAACAATGCGAAAATGCAGGCGGATAAAGTGTCGGAAATGCTGGGCTTAGTCCACTTGAGTGGTTACGAAGAACGGTATCCGCATCAGTTGTCCGGCGGCCAGCAACAACGGGTGGCCATAGCCCGCTCACTGGCTTACAAACCTGATCTATTGCTGCTTGATGAACCGTTTTCCAACATCGATACCCAGGTTCGTCATGAACTGATTGCGGAAATTCGCAAAATTTTCAAACAGCAGGGGGTGACGGCGATATTCGTGACCCACAGTCGTGAAGAGGCGTTTGCCTTTGCCGATAAGATGGCGGTGATGAATCACGGCGTGATCGAACAGTACGGTACGGCTGCAGAGCTGTACTATCAACCGTCAAGCAAGTTTGTGGCTGATTTTCTCGGCGGAGGCAGCTACCTGAAAGCGACTCGTTACTCGGACACTGAATTTGCAACTGAACTCGGTTTAATTGAAGCCACAGCGCAAACTGAGATCACCCCTGGCCAGGGGTGTGAGTTGTTGCTCAGACCACAGCACATCCAGGTGGCGCGTGCAGAAGAGAGCAGTATCCGGGTCGTGGAACAACAGTTCATGGGCGATCATTGCCGCTACGTGATTGACGTGAATGGCGGGAAACTGCTCGCAACGTCCTCCCAGCCGCTGGCAGTCGGAATGCCGGTTACGGTGAAAGTCGATACCCAGGGTGTGTTGGCATTCTGAGCCCAACAGCCCGGAAAACCGGGCTGTGTGGTTTGCTTAGCGCAGAGATAAAAACGCTTTCATCTGAGCCAGCACTGACTCGGCGCTGGCCTTGTCTTCCATTTCTGCGAAGATGCGCAGTAACGGTTCCGTGCCTGAGAAGCGGGCAATAACCCAGCCGCCGCAGCGAAAATATACTTTTGCGCCATCGTCATAACTGACGCGCTCTACCTCATAACCAAACTCAGGCAACAACTTGTCGACATAAATTTTGTTGTACAGCGCCTGTTTCTGATCAGGTTTAAAGGTGCAATCGCCTTCGGCGGTATAGGCGTATCCGTAACGCTGGTAAATTTCTCCCAACAGTTCAGACAGCTTCTTCCCGGTCACCGAGATCATTTCCACCAGCAGGCTGGAGGCAAACACGCCATCTTTGCCTTTGATGTGGCCACGAATGGTGAGTCCGCCTGAGCTCTCACCGCCGATCAACGCGTCATCGGCTTCCATTTGAGAGCTGATATGCTTGAAACCGACCGGAACTTCAAAGCTGCGTTCACCATGGTCGGCGGCGATTTTATCCAGCAGGTGGGTGGTGGCGATGTTGCGTACTACAGAGCCAGACCAGCCTTTGTATTCCAGTAGATAGAAATACAACAGGATCAGCACTTCATTAGGGTGAATAAAGTTGCCTTTTTCGTCAATGATACCAAGGCGGTCGGCATCCCCATCGGTGCCAATACCAATATCGTAACCCTCTGCCGCGACCAGATGTTTCAGTCGGTAGAGCGTGGCAGCGCTGGGCGATGGCATCAGGCCACCAAAATCCGGATTCTTGCCATCGTTGATCACGTCGACATCGCAACGGCCGTTGATCAGCACGGTCTGCAGGGCGTTTTTGGCCACACCGAACATCGGGTCGATCAGCACCCGCAGATTGGCGTTTTTGATCGCTTCAATGTCGATGAAGTCGATGATCGAGTCCACAAATTCGTTCATCGGATTGATCGGCACGATATGCCCTTGTGCCACGGCGTGTTCAAACTCGCTGCTGCGTACATCCCCAGCACGCAATACGGCAACCTGTTGCTCGATTTTCTGTGTGATCACCTCATCGGCGTCCCGACCTCCGTCGATAAACACCTTGATGCCGTTGTAGTCTGCCGGGTTGTGCGAAGCGGTGATGCAGGCGGAATAAGCACATTGCATCTGCTTGGCTTTGAACATCACCACCGGAGTCGGCACAAATTTATTGATGAAGCTGACGGTGATCCCGTTACCAGCCAGCACTTCAGCAAACCAGCGTCCAGCCTTGTCGGACAAAAAACGCCGGTCGTAGCCGATAACAAAGCCCCGCTCAGCGACCTGCTCCTGATGAATGATGTTGGCCAGCGCCTGCGCGACCAGGCGTACGTTGTCTTTGGTGAACTCTTCGCCGATAAAGGCGCGCCAGCCACCGGTTCCAAACTGAATCATGTTGCGTCCCTCACGCAAGCGGGCGCCCCAACAGCGCCCAGTATTATTAACCGAGTACCACAACCACCTGGTTGTCACTGCCTTGAGCCTGTGGCGGAATGCGGCCCTGAATTGGCGCCCCGTTGAGAGTGATCGACTTGACGCCTTTGCTGACATGATCAGGGTTCTCGACCTGAATATGGTAAGTGGCGCCGCGCCATTGACGTGTCACTTCAAAGCCTGGCCAGTCCGATGGAATACACGGGTCGACACTCAGACCAGTGAAGCCGCTCTGTACGCCGAGAATGTAGTTAGTGACAGCGAAATACGCCCAACCAGAGGTACCGGTCAGCCATGGGTGGTTGGCACGGCCGTGATCCTGATGGTCGCGGCCCATAATGAACTGCACATAGGAGTAGGGCTCTGCGATACGTTTTTCGATGATGTCATTCTGATTGTATGGATTGAGCGCGTCATAGAACTTCATCGCTCGGTCACCGCGTCCCAGCTTGGTTTCTGCCACCCATGCCCAAGGGTTCGGATGCGAGAAAATCGCGCCATTTTCTTTCACGCCCTGGTACACGCGGGTGACAAAGCCGATGTCATCATTCGGCGTCGAGAACGATGGTGCATTAAGGTGCAGACCGTAGGGCGAGAACAGGTGTTCATCCACCGCGTCCATGGCTTGTTCGCCCCGCTCCTGAGAAGCCAGCCCGGAGAGCACGGCTAAGGTGTTGGATTCCAGATGAACTCGGCCTTCCTGTTGCTGCGCGGTGCCAATCTTGTCTCCGTTCTTGGTCAGGCCACGGATGTACCAGCCACCTTCGTCGTCCCATAAGTGGGTTTCACATGCTTCACGAACGTTGGCCGCCATCTCAGTGTAGGTGTTTACGTCTTGGTCTTTGCCCAGGAACTTCGCCAGATCAATGAATTCCTGCAACGCCCAGAAATGCAGGAATGACACCATTGAAGACTCGCCACCGCCAAGGTTGAGACAGTCGTTCCAGTCGGCGCGCAGGCCTTTGCAGATTCCGGTTTGGCCCACGTATTCAGCGGAAAAATCCAGTGCGGCTTTCATGTGCTCGTACACGCTGGCTTCGCCGCCGTCAGCGTAAGGAATCATCTGCTCAAAGAACGACGTTTCACCGGTCTCCATCACGTATTTACAAATGGTCGGGATCAGCCACAGGTGATCGTCCGAGCAGGTGTCTTTGATGCCGTGGATCTTGTCTTCATCTGACGGTGTCGGGACCACTGTCGGCGATTTGGATGGGGCCACGTCTTCTTTCTCCGGATCGAACCAGTCTGGATCAAACAGGTGTAACCCGTAACCGGCTTTCACCTGACCACGCAACAAATCCACGATACGCTTGCGTGTCATCTCCGGGTTGGCATGCGGGACGGATATCGCGTCTTGCGCGGTATCGCGGTAACCCAGCCCCGTGCGCCCACCGACTTCAATAAAAGAAGCAAACCGCGACCAAACCACACAGGTTTCTGCCTGATACAGCGTCCAGGCGTTGATCATGGTATCAAGCCCTTGGTTAGGCGACTTCACCTGAAACTTAGCGCAGCGCTCGTCCCAGTGAGCTTTGATCGCCGCAAATGCGGCATCGATGTTCGCAACGTCTTGGTAATGTTCACGCAGACGCTCGCCGTTGCCTTTTCCTATTCCCAGAATGTAAGCAAAACGGATCTCTTCACCCGGCTGGAGAGTGAATTGCTTGTGCAATGAGCCACAATGGTTGTAGCAGGTTTGGGCGCTGTTGGAACAGCGGCCTTGTTCCACCGCCAGTGGGTTGGCTTCGTCGCGGTACAGACCGAGGAAGCGGTCGCGCTGACCGTCATACGAATCCGGATCAAACGTCGACGCCAGATAGTAAAAGCCCTCAAAATCGTCGGTGTTGTAATAGAGGTCGTATTCGATCAATCCCGGGCGGTACGCGGTGCCGGCGGAGTACAGTGACATCTGATGATTCTGGTTGTCGGACTGAATGTGGCTGAACGAAAACTCCACAAACGAAAACGCACTGATGGTGCGCACCTGACCAGAGGTGTTTTTAATCACGACGTCCCAGATTTCCGCGTCTTCGCCTTTGGGTACAAACAGGGTTTTACGGGCATGAATGCCGTTGTAGTCGCACTGGAATTTGGAGTATGAGAGGCCGTGACGTATCTGATACTGCGCCTCGTCGAGACTTTTGGCGACCGGTTGCCAGGAGATCGACCAGTAATCGCCACTGTCATCATCACGCAGATACACATAGTGTCCGGGACGGTCAAAGGTGGCGTTTGGGCGGAATTTGGTTACCCGGTTGTATTCCGGTGAGTTATAGAACGAATAACCGCCTGCGTTGTGAGAGATCACGGTACAGAATTTTTCGGTGCCCAGATAGTTGGTCCAGGGCGCCGGAACATCCGGGCGGGTAATGACGTATTCACGATTGTCATTATCGAAATAGCCGTATTTCATTGTATTTTCCTTTTGCCTGAGCCGCCTGATGGCGGCTGCTCAATGCGAGTAAAACGGGTGAGTGTACGCACTCGAAGCGATGTCGTTACTTCCACGGAGTTCGGTAGCCGATGCTTTGCTTGTCCAGCAATGGAAGATGGCCTTTAAGCCGCGACAGATAGTCTTGCCAGTCGCGCTGGGGTTTGTCGGTCCAGCAGGCTTCGGCCAGCGCGGTCAGACGCGGAAACAACATGTAATCCATGCGTGGCTGGTCGATAACCAATTCACACCACAGTGCACACTGAATGCCCAGGATACGTTTGCGGAGCGGATCGCTGTCCGGGATGTCTGCCAGCGGTTCATACTGATAGGCGGTTTGCAGTGGGATGACCGCTGCCCAGTCAACCCCGGGCTCTTCCGGTGCGTAATCCTGTGCCATATCCAGGTAGGTCGATTGACCGGGTTGCAGAATGACGTCAAACCCTTGTTTGGCGCAGTTCAACGCGGCATCTTCGCTCAGCCATGAATAAATCACGGTGTCCTTGCTGACTTTGTCGCCGTGCTGTGCTTCTTCCCAGCCCACCATGCGTTTGCCAAGCGATTTGAGCTTCTGCTCGGCATAGCGCAGCAAATGGCCCTGTAGCTCTTTGGCATCGCGGTAGCCGTGTTGCTCCATCAGTGCCTGACATTTCGGACTGTCTACCCAGACCCCGTTTGGCACTTCATCTGCGCCAATGTGTACCCAGGGGGATGGGAACAACTGCGCGACTTCTTCCAGTACCTGGTCGAGAAACTGATAGGTGCCGGGCAGGGCAGGGTTGAGCACGTTGTCGTTGTAATGCTGTATGCTGCGGTATTGACTGCGGTCCGCCTCATCTACCAGCAGCTCAGGCAGGGCTTTGATTGCGGCGCGGCAGTGACCAGGGACATCAATTTCAGGGATCACGGTGATTCCGCGCTCGGCGGCGTACGCGACCACCTGACGGATCTCATCCTGGCTGTAAAACCCGCCGACTCGTTGGGTCAACTGGCTGAACTGAGGCTGCAGAGCTTCGTTCTGACCCCGCCAGGCGCCGAGCCTGGTCAGCTCTGGAAACGCTGTGATCTCGAGGCGCCAACCTTCATCGTCGGTCAGATGCCAGTGAAAAGTGTTGAACTTGTAGTGAGCCAGTTGATTGATGAGACGTTTGACCCGCTGCGTCGGTGCAAAATGACGTGCGCAGTCCAGCATCATGCCGCGGTAGCGAAAGCGTGGTGTGTCTTTGATTTTGACGTACGGCACTCTGGTGCAGTCCGGCTGGGTTTGCACCAGTTGCAACAAGGTGGCACTGGCATGAACAAAGCCACTGGCAGAGCCAGCTTCGAGCAGAATGCCCGTCGAGCCGACCGTCAACTGATATTCCGCTTCGTCCAGCGTCGGATTGGTGCGATATACCAGGTCGCCTTTACCGATGGGACTGAGCGACAGATCATGTAAACGAGTGAGTTCCTCTTGTAACCAGACTGCGGCGTTTTCCGCTAAGCGAGACTGAACCGTGATTTGGCTGTTGCTGGCGAGGGGATAATAGCCTTCAAATTGCTCAACGTTGTTCGGCCTTGGCAGCAGCGCCAATGTGGCGGTGTCTGTTTCTGGTATCTGGCTGCGCTCCCGGTAGGGAGTGGCCAGTGCGAGCGGGGTGACCGTCACCGGATAGTGCTGATCGCCCACACACAGCAACGCATCTTTCAGCCCATCGGTGTAAAAACGCAGCGGAGCGGTGTTGATACTGAATTCGCAGTAAAAGTGCTGGTTGGCGGGC
This sequence comes from Vibrio sp. V39_P1S14PM300, assembly GCF_009904765.1. Lineage (NCBI taxonomy): Bacteria > Pseudomonadati > Pseudomonadota > Gammaproteobacteria > Vibrionales > Vibrionaceae > Vibrio > Vibrio sp. V39_P1S14PM300. Next base: position 28,373 of record NZ_WXWP01000029.1, on the reverse strand, counting down.
AGAGTTTGGACAGCGGGTGTCAGAGTGCAGAAACTGCCGATCTGTTCGATACTGCCCGGCGCGACGCTATCGGGCAGAATGAAGCGATCCACAATAAATTGCAGCGTCCAGTGATGCAGGTCCTGATCACTGAGATTGTGCAGGGTCAGACCAAAACGGCAGTACTGTTTGTGCTCTGACAGCACTGCCAGGTCCACTCGATAATTCATACGTAACGTCCTAATAGAGGTTATGCTTGGGTTTACCGGCCATCATCAGTGCGCCTTCAATTGCGTCGGCTTGTGGCGCGACAATCCATTGCTGAACGGGCGGCGACAGCCAGGCCAGAATCCGTTCAGCGATGCTGCCCATCAGGCAAATTCGCACGGCCCCTTTGCGGTTGAGAGCTATAAGATACATTTCAATGTCGGCGGCGGTTTGTTTGAGCATATCGATAGCCAGCTCATCGCCTTGGCCGGCGTATTGGAAAATGGCTGGGGAGAACTGACCGTAATCACGTGGCAGAGCGGCTTTCGACCACTCAACGATTTGATCGATGTCCTGATCAAACTGCGCCATGACGTGATCGCACAATGGTGTTTTGGGCCGGATACCGTCTTCTGCCAACAACACTTGCTGGATAAGCCGGAGTCCCATGACGGCCCCGCCGCCCTGATCGGAAATGGGAAACTCCCGCCCTCCGACCACGGTCTGCTCACCGTTGTGTAACAGGATGCCGCACGAACCGGTGCCGGCGATCATGATGGCACCGCTGTCACCTTTGTGTGCGCCCAGGCAAGCCCCGTACGCGTCGGTGTTGAGTGTCAGGCTGGCAAACGGGTGAGAAGCGGCCATCAGAGCATGCCAGGATGCCCGGTGTTCGGCGCCCGCCAGTGCCAGGCCAACGTGCATTGCAGGAAAATCGCTTGGTGTAAGGCCTCCTTGGCGCGCCGCCTGAGTGATGGCCTGCGTGATCGATGTCATGGCAACGTCCACGCCGAGCATGATGTTGGCGCTGCCGCTTTTGGCTTCGCCGATCAGGTGGCCGGCCGCATCGCGGATCCGTGCACGGCACGAGGTGCCTCCACCATCGATCCCAACCCAGTATGTTGTCATGCTTGTTGCTCCTGTTGTGGTGTGTTTAGGTCAACTAATTGGCTGATGATTGCCAGCAGGTACCAAGCGCCATGCGGAATCCATTGCTCGCCCCAGCGCCAGTTCTGCAGCAGGTCATCTTTTTGTCCCGGTGGATTGAAGGCAATGTCCTGTTCATCGTCAAACCCGGCGGTGATTCCGTTGCAGATCCCACCTTTGGCGTTATAAAAACCATACTCCGGCAGATAGTCAGGATTATTACGTCCGTGTCCGTCGAGCATGCACATGTCATACGGGTTCAGACCGACAATCCAGTTGAGCGCGTTGTGCGCCAGTGAACGCATCTGCTGGTTGAGTGGGGCCGCCAGAAAAGGCTGAGCGCGCAGCGCCATGACTGCGAGCGAGGCGAGGCGGGCGTTTTCTCCCTGCCACCAATAACCGCTTTCGTTGCGATGCGCGACAAAGAAGGCGCTGCGTTTGTCGCCGTCCACCGATTTCACATACTGACGCGGATAGCCAAACGGGTTGTTTACTTCCTCGCTGATGGTGTGCTCAAACTGACAGGCCTGTTGAACGGTTTGCCGGATTGGCTGTTGATATTGACGGTCGTCCTCGATAGCAAGGTATTCACACAGCGCCAATACCGGAAGGCCCGCTTCTGCCGCGTGAAAGTAAGGGCGACTGCCATCGTGATTGGCGGACCAAAAGTGGTGGAAACGTGCGTCACTGAGCTGACGCGCGGCTAATCGCTGTGCCCACTCGCGGCTCTGTGCGAGGTAACGGTGGTCTGAGGTGGTGCGGTAAAGCTCGACTGCGGCAAGCAACGCACAGTATTCATCAATGATGTTTTCCGTACCGTCGTTGAGGTAGTCAAGGTTGTGCTCTTTGAGGTGCCAGTAGCCGCGCTCGGCCCGTTCAAGGTAGTCTGTCTGACGGTATTCGCCATGGGTATCAAGACGTGCCGCAGCCGCCAGTGCCGCCACTGCCACACCGCCGCCCTGACGGAAACCGGCCTGAAAATCGTCTGATTTATGCCCAAGCTGAGCCGCGTAGGCACAGATCTCGCGCTGTTCGATGTCTTTGCTCCACTTGTCAAAAACCGTCATGTAGAAAAAGCCGTTCGGATTTTGCATTCGCACCAGAAAGTCGGCACCAAACAGCGCTTCGTCGATCAGCCGAGTGCGAGAGAAGGGAGCGACATCGACTTGTCCGTTCAGCAGTTCCAGCCCTTTAAGCATGTTCCACACCACCATTGGGATCTGCTGAGGGTTGAGGTAGTTGGCGTACGACAAGTGACTTAAATATTTGCTGACATCGCCGGAAGCGTCGTACCAACCGCCGTGCACATCGACAGTGGATGATGTGCCCAGCAGCGGTACTTGCTTATCCTGGGCATCAAAAATGCCGCTACAGCGTTGTGACTTAAAGTAGTGTAAGACGTCGGAGAACGTTTGTTGCATCAGTAACGCGTGACCAATTTCAAATACGGCAGAACGGCTCTCTCCTACGCGCAGGTAATACTGTCCCGGTGCCGTTATGCCGGAGAAATCAATCTGATAGAAATTGCCCTGATGCCAGTTGTCTACACTGCCGGTCGCGTGCAACGGACACTGCTGCACCGTTTGATGCGTGTGGGCATCAAGCAAAACTGCAGTCGTTTCAGGCAGGCTGGCCTGCCGAGTCATCAGAATGGCCTGTTTCGGGCCGTGCATTTCGTAACCAATGTGGTTGGTCAAAAGCTGCATGCAAAATCTCCGCTAATCTGGGTTATCGCGGCGGCCAGGTGACCCCGGTCCGCTGGAGCTTAGTTTTCGTATAAATAACAACGCACAAAGTGGTTGTCGGACAATTGCGTGACCGCAGGCAGTTTTTCGCGACACTTATCGCTGACGTGCAGGCAGCGCCCGGCAAATGGACAACCGACCGAGTCGGGGGTCCAGAGCGGGATTTCACCTTTGTTGCCTTTGAGCTTTTCGTGGATCGATTTGCTCGGATCCGGCACCGCAGACACCAACAACTGGGTGTAAGGGTGCTGCGGCGCATGGATGATCTCTTCCGTGTCTCCCCATTCGACCATATGGCCGACGTACATCACCGCCAGATCTTCGGCAATGTAGCGCGCGGTGGCGATGTCATGAGTGATGTAAAGCAGCGACATCTGCTTTTCAAATTTCATCTCTTCCATCAGGTTGAGCACCCCGGCCCGGATCGATACGTCCAGCATTGACGTGGGTTCATCGGCCAACACGACTTCTGCGCCGACGGCGATGTTGCGCGCAAGATTAACCCGCTGACGTTGTCCGCCGGACAGCTGGTGCGGGTATTTGGCGGCGGTTTCTTTGGGTGGGATCAGGCCAACTTGTTCCAGCAAATCATGCACCCGCTCCTCGAGCTCTTTTTTGTTGCCTGGCTTGATCTTTTTGTGGATCAGTAATGGGCGGGCGATGTGGTGGAAAATATTGTGCGTGGGGTTCAGCGAGCCAAACGGATCCTGCCACACCATTTGCACTCCTTCGCGGTAGTGCATCAGATCGGCCTTGGCACTGATGGTTTGGATGTCACGCCCGCGGTACTCAATCGCGCCTGAGGTCGGGGCATACATTTTGGCGATCATCTTAGCAGTGGTGGATTTGCCCGAACCGGACTCACCCACCACGGACAAGCCGCGGCTTTTGTACATTTTGAATGACACGTCGTTGATCGCCCGCATCATAGGTTGTTTGAGGGCGTTGCTGTTGATGGGAAAATCTTTCACTAAGTTTTTCCCTTCGATCAGTAACTCACCAAATTCATTGCTCATAATTGTCTCCGGAAATCGTAATACGGCTGCTGGTGGTGGTTGATCTAGAGTTTCGTATGAGCAATTGGCTCACCGTACAGGTGGCAATTGGAGAAACGGCTAGGCTCAATCTGACGCAGTGTAGTCGGCACACGCGTACAGGCTTCATGCACCCGGTCGCAACGGGCCTGAAAGCGACAACCTTGTGGAATATCCAGCAGGTTCAATGGGTTACCCGGAATACCGGTCAGTTTGGTTTTCGGCCCCGTCAACGGCGGGAACGAGCTACCCAGTCCTTTGGTGTAAGGGTGATACGGGCTTTCCAGAATTTGTTTGGATGGTGCGATTTCGATCAGTTCACCGGAGTACATGATGCCAATGCGATCGGAGAACTCGACCATCAGTGACAGATCGTGGGTGATGAATAGGATCGAGAAGCCGAACTCTTCTTTGAGCGCATAGATCTTTTGCAGGATTTCACGTTGGACCACCACATCAAGGGCGGTGGTCGGTTCATCCATGATGATCATTTTCGGATTGAGTGCCAGGGCGATCGCGATCACCAGACGCTGGCGCATTCCGCCGGAAAACTGGTGCGGGTAGTCGGTCAGGCGGCTTGGGTGGATATCTACGATTTCCAGCAGGCCTTCCGCCCGGCGTCTGGCGTGTTCTCGGGTCATGTCGGTATGGCGCATGATCACATCGCAGAACTGCTCTTCCATCGTCAGTACCGGGTTGAGCGCGTTCATTGCACTTTGAAAGACCATCGACATTTCGCTCCAACGAAACGATTGCATGCGCTGATCGCTGTATTGCAGGATGTCTTCGCCGTTGAAGATCACCTGACCGCCGGTAATGAATGCGGGTGGCTTGTGCAGGCGCATCAGGGAAAAGGCGACGGTCGATTTTCCGCAGCCGGACTCGCCAGCCAGGCCAAACACTTCACCCGGTGCGAGGTCAAAGCTGACGTTATTGCAAGCGCGTACGTCCCCCGCATCGGTAATGTAGTCCACGCAAAGGTTGCGAATTGATATCAGTGGTGCAGTCATCGTTATTTGTCTCCGCTCCAAAGTGCATTTTGTGGGGGTAATTCAGGTTCACGTTGCTGATGATCTTGCTTGGCCAGTTTTTTCCAGCGCTTCATGCCTTTATGTGAACGCAGTTGCGGGTTGGCGATTTCGTCTACCGCGAAGTTGAGCAGTGCCAGACCTGTCACCAACAAGGTCAGTGCCATACACGGGGCCAGCAGTTCCCACCACGCGCCGATTAACATCGACGATGAGGTCTGAACGTTGTAGAGCATGATGCCCCAACTGACGGTGTTCGGGTCACCCAGGCCCAGGAAAGACAGGGTGGCTTCCATCATGATGGCGTACATCACTGAGCCGATGAAGCTGGCGCCGACAATCGAAATCAGGTTGGGCAGAATCTCGACAAAGATGATGCGCCACGAGGATTCACCCAGAACTTCGGCGGCTTTGACAAACTCTTTTTCGCGCAGTGCCAGTGTCTGCGAGCGAATCACCCGCGCGCCCCAGGCCCAGGACATGCAGCCAATCACCAGAGTAATCGTCAAGGGGCCGGCTTCGCCAATAAAGGCGGCAACCACAAACAGCAATGGATACTGAGGGATCACCAGCATGATGTTCATCGCGGCGGTCAGCACATCGTCGACCCGCCCGCCAAAGTAACCAGCGGAGACGCCGATCACCGTGGCAAGAATGCAGACGGTGATACCGGCGCCAAAACCGACAGCCAGAGACACGCGTGCGCCGTAGGCGACCTGAGACCACACATCACGGCCCATGCGGCTAGTGCCGAGGAGGTGATCGGCTTTTTTCGACATGATCAGGGTGCGCCGGTCATTGGCGAGGTTTTCGGCAACCCAGCCATTGGGTGAAGCCTGAGCGGCTTTGACTACAAAGCCCGGGTATTCGTGCGGGTTGCCGGTGCGTTTATCCGGCGCGTGTTTGGTCAGCAGTGGCGCCGCCAGCGCGATCAACAGAAACAGCCCGATAATGATGGTTCCGGTCAGGGCCATCGGGTTACGCCAGATGAGTTTCAGAAGGTCTTTCATGATTACTTGCCTCCTTTGCGCAGGCGTGGGTCGAGCACGACATACAGCATGTCGGCCACCAGGTTAAAGAACAGCATAAACAGGGTCATGATCAGCAGTTGTCCCTGCAGTACCTGATAGTCACGCGCGTTGATGGCGTTGAACAGCACCGAACCAAGGCCCGGGTAGTTAAAGATGATTTCGATGATCAATTGACCGCCAATCGCCATCCCGAGAGACATCGACAGAGCGGTGACACTAGGTAGCAGGGCATTACGCGCTGCGTAGTTGAATACCACGCGGTTTTCGCTCAGGCCTTTGCCTTTCGCCATGGTGATGTAGTCTTCGGCCAGCAGGTTGATCATGTTGTTGCGCATATTGACCAGGAAGCCACCAATTTGCACGATGGCCGCACAGAACAGAGGCAATACGGCGTGGTACGCGACGTCTTTGATGAATGCCCAGTCTGTCCAGTCTGGCGTTGTGCCGGCGGTGTAAGCGTAGCCGGTCGGAAACCATTTCAAGCCGATGGCAAAGGTAAACATGGCCAGCATGGCGATCACCACCTGAGGAACCGCTTGTAGAATTAACATACCCGGCGTGACAAACGCATCGTATTTACTGCCGCGTTTCCAGGCGGCGAAAATACCGAGTATGGAACCAATGGAGAACGACAGCACCACCGCCGTCCCAGCCAAAAACAGTGACCAGCCGAATGCGCCGCCGAGCAGCGTATTCACAGACAGCGGATAGAATTGAATGGAAGTTCCCAGCTCCCAGCTGAGAATGTTTTTCATGTAGGCAAAATATTGCATCCAAATTGGACCATCGACGAAGCCCAGTAGTTGTTTCATCGCTTCGATGCGCTCCGGCGTCACCTGGACTGATGCGTTGGCAAACATCATGGTCACCGGATCTCCGGGCATGGCCCGCGGAATAATAAAATTCAATGTCGCTGCGACCAGCAGCGCAATGGTATAGAACGACAAACGTCTTAAAAAGTAACCCATAACTCACACCTTACTCACCCAGATAGTTTCCCTGCTTCTGGTTTCAGGTCGCTCCCAGCGAAATTCAGAGCGAACAATCCCCTGACGACGGGCGCCACTAACTTACTGCCTGTGTTGGGGATTTTTATAGGCGGCGTACGGATGCACGCCGCATAGACTGACGTCTGGTTATTTGACTGGTTTCAGATCCAGTACGTGCAGCAGACGCTCAGGGATACCAGCCCAGATGTTTGGACGGCCCTTCGGATTTTCCTCGTTCCACCAGCCGGTGAAACGGGTGGTGTTGTACTGATACATGTATGCCCCAGACATCACAGGAATGGTCACCTGGTCATTCGCGATGATGTCTTGAATGCCGTGGGCGATATCCAGCTGTTTGTTCTTATCGGCTGTTTTGTAGAAACTGTTCAGCAGACCATCCAGCTTGTCGTTTTTGTAGAAGTGCATCGCGAAGCGAGGCATACCGTCACCTTGCTGCAGTGCGGAGTTGTACGCACTGTTCCAGTAAGTGTACGGGTCTGCACCGTGGAAATAGTTGGTGTACGCTACGTCATAGGTGCCTTCCAGCATCGCCTGGTTGTACACCGAGAAGTCTGGTGTACGCGCTTTGGCTTTGATGCCGACTTCAGCCAGTTGCTCCACTGCCAGTTGAACGGTGTTATTGAAGTCCGTCCAGCCGTTTGGCGACTGAATCAGTAACTCGAACGATTTGCCCGATGGTGTTTCGACAAAACCGTCACCATTGGTGTCTTTGAAGCCTGCTTGGCTAAGCAGCTTCTTCGAACCTTGTGGATCGTAGGAGTTAAATTTCTTGAACTTGGTGTGGACGGCTTCGTTCGACCAGCTTTCGAACGCGTAACCCAACCCTGATGCAAAGTCGTTCACCGTACCGCCGCCGTAGAACGCAATATCGATGATGGTCTGACGATCCAATGCCATTGAGAAAGCACGACGGAAATCTACGTTAGTCAGCGCTTCGCGTTTGGCAGGATCCGGGTCTTTAAAGTTGACCATGAAGGCCTGAGTGCCTGATGGCGGATACCAGTAGTGGTGATTCGGGCTGGCTGCTGCGTAGGTGCGGTCGATATCTGGGATGAACGATGAGGTCCAGTCCAGCTCACTGTTGACGACTTTACCCAGAAACTGGTCATTGTTGGCAATCTGAGGGACGCGCAGACAGTCGACTTCCAGGTTATCGTTGTCCCAGTAGTGTGGGTTGCGGCACTGAATGTACAGTTGCGAAGTGAAGGTGTCGATTTCTGTGAACGGGCCTGAACCGACCGGATTTTCATTGGTGAATGTGGCCGGATCTTTCACGTCTTTCCAGATGTGCTGCGGCACAACCGGTACCTTCGAGATTTCGTAAGGAACATTGGAGTTGGCTTCAGTCAGGGTGAATTTCACCTGATAGTCATTCACTTTTTCTACACTGGCGACCCAAGAGTTAATGCCACTCTGATCCAACTCAGGTTTCTCTTTCACCAGGTTGAATGAGAACACCACGTCATCCGCGTTGAACGGTTTGCCGTCAGACCATTGTACGCCTTTACGAATATCAAACGTCACGCTTTTCAGATCGTCGGCCATCTTAAAGTTTTCCGCCAAACGGAAAACCGGGGTATTGCCGTGCATTTCATTGAACACCACCAGAGGTTCGTAAAGAAAGTCGGTTGTGGTGTGCAAGTTGGTTGCACCTAAATACGGGTTAAAGTTACGGACAAACGTCGTAAACTCTTTCGGGTGGATTGTCAGTTCACTGCGCTCCGCTGCGTTGGCGACCGAGGCAAAGCCCGTGGTTGCCGTCGCAATAATCGCGGTGGCGAGTGCTGTTTTTTTAATATTGGCAAGCATAGCTGTTCCTTACTATTTGCTTTCATTTCACTGTTGGATTCGAACGCCATCCCACGATGGCCATTCTGCAAAACCTACCTCATTGGGCGCCGACATTCCGGAGGAGAACATCAGCATGAGTGGCCTGTAGGCCTTGGCTGAGAGTAAGAAAACACCCTGACAAGAAAATTATCAATTTCCTTTCCCGTTAAAACCGTTAAAACATGGCGTTGACCCGTCGAAAACGTTAAAACAGTGCCGTTTGGTATAAAATATCACCAAATTTTGTCTTTGAACTCAGTCGCAACTCTTTGATATGGTCTTGTGGTGAGTTAGTGTTTACTTACATTATTTTTGTCTTATATCAATGGTTTGTATTAGCTTGTCTATTAATGAGATCTCACTCACTGGCCTCAGCAGGTGTTAATTTACGTTAGGAAATTAAATCTGCCGTTCTGTTGTGATTCGCTTCGCAATATCCGGCAAAGGTTTCGATCTGTGGTGAAATTAAGTGTGTGTTGTCGATTTTAGCGTGTCCGTAGCGCGTTGAACAACCGGATCTCGAGGTGTTTATTTGTGATGAGAAATAATAGCGGCGGCAGGTTTTAGTCACAGTTTTGCTAAGGTGGATGGCGATGGTCAGGCGTCGTCTGGAACAAAGAAAGCCCGCCATGTCGGCGGGCTAGAGATTGAGGGCTTAACTGGACAGCAGGTGCTGGAGCCGGTCACGTAAGGTTTCGATGTGGCTGCGATCCGGGCTTTGTTCCTGACAGTGCTCCAGAATGTAATCCAGTGAGCTGAGTACCGTGCGCCAGCGCGGTGTTTTCGGCAATGTTTCAATCCGCAGGTATTTGTCTAACGTCCGGGTTTGAAGGGTTGAACGGTCCAGATACACACGCCAGAGCCCACTTTGCTCAGCAAAGGCGAATTTGTTTTCACCGGTCACTCGTTCCCAGTAATCCAGTGCACAGGTCATGGCATCGACCAGGATTTCACGCATGATTTCCTGCTTGGACAGATTCTCTCCGGAAACTTTATCGGCCAGGCGGGTGAACTCGCCACCCAGCTCTTTCAGTTGCTGTAGCTTGGCTCGGTCACCTTCAAACGCGTAGCTTGAGAGTGCTTCTATGGCGGTCTCCAGATTGTGGATCCGCGCGATGTTGACACCGCCGCCGACGTTAAAGATGTAAATGTATTTGAGGCCAGAGGCTTCCGGTAAGCGCAGAATGTCAGCCGAGACATGTTGACGGACGTCTTCCACGTAAATATCGATGGTGCCGCAGTAATGATCCTGAGCGATCTCGGTGTATTTGGGGGCCAGCAGTTCGTCACTTTGGGAGCGTTTGAGCTGTTCCTGAGTGCGTTTAAACAGCTTGGCGGCGGCGTCGTTGGCAAAACGGATCTTACCGTCTTCGCGTACGCAAATGATGGCTTCCGGCGCCGACTCAAGCTGCTCCAGCAAGCGGCCCTGTGTTTCCAGTAGGCTGGCTTCGACCATTGCCCGTTTTTTCAGCTCTTGTTGCAACAAACCGTTTTCAACCCGGCGCATTTCCGCTTTACTGGCGGTCAGGTGCGCGTCTATCCGTGCCGCCAGCTCCTGTTTATTGAACGGTTTCGACAGATAGTCGTTGGCACCGGCGTCAAAGCCGCGCAGTTTATCGTCGGCCTGATTCAGTGCCGTGAGCATGATGATGGGCAGTGCTGCGTGATCGTATTGCTCACGCAGTTTCTCACACACCTGGTAACCGCTCAGTCCCGGCATCATGATGTCGAGCAGCAACAGCGCTGGTTTTTCTTTCTCGATCAGATCCAGTGCTTCGTAACCGTCTTTGGCGCTGCGTACCCGGTAGCCTTCCAGGCGCAGAAAGCTGTCCAGCACTCGGACGTTGACCGGTTCGTCATCGGCGATCAATAGCAACGGTCCATCCGGGTTCTCCGGCAGAGTACCTGGCTCGGGTAAATCCAGCTCTGGATTGTCCGGTACTTTAAAGTGTGCGGCGCCAGCGTGGCTGACCTCCGCGATTTGTTCCGGCGAGGCCAGCGGCAGGGTAAAGCTGAACGTCGTGCCGACCATCGGCTGGCTGCTGACGTACAGAGCACCATCCATCAGTTCGATGAGCTGGCGACTGATCGACAGCCCCAGCCCTGCGCCTTGTCGGTAGCGACTGGCGTCATTGCCCGCCTGAATCAGCGGCTCGAAAATGTGTTCCAGCTGTTCGGCCGGTATGCCCTGGCCAGTGTCGACCACCTGAACGCGAACATTGTCGTCCACAATGCTGGATGAGATAACAATTTTGCCCTCGCTGGTGTACTTGATGGCATTGCCGACCAGGTTATACAACACTTGTTCCAGTCGTTGCGGGTCGGCGCTGACCCAGGTATGACTGTCTTGAACCTGATTGATGATGCGTATCGACTTGTTACCCAGCAGATGGGCTGACAGCTCCAGCACCAAACGGGTAGAACTGGCCAGATCGACGGCGGTCGTGTGTATGTCCAGGCTGCCATAACGCATTTTGTGATAGTCCAGCAAATCGTCGACCAGATTCGCCAGACGCTGACCACTGCTGATGATAATATCGAGCTGGTATTTATGATCGGCCGTGATGGGACCATTGGCTCCGGACGACAAGGCTTCGGCGATACCCACCATGCCATGCAGTGGCGTACGCAATTCATGGGATGTGGTGGCAAGAAACTCATCTTTCAGTTTGTTGGCCAACTGCAACTCATGGTTCTGCTTTTTGATCAGGTGCAGGTTGTCTTCCAGCTCGCGATTTTGCTTCTTGATCAATTGAATCTTGTCGCGGATCGAGCGCTGCATGCGTTCAAAACTGACTGCCAGCCGGCCAATTTCATCTTTGCGTTCGGTGTTGATCATGGTGACGTCCAGATCGCCGGCAGAGACTTTTTCAGCGGCCCAGGTCAGTTTGAGCAGTGGCGAGGTAATGAAATTGGACAGGTAGTGTGAGGCAACCACCACCAGCAGCAAGGCGCTCATCATCGCAACCACAAACACCGTTTCCAACTGGTTGACCCGGGCAAACGCCACTTTCTCAGGCACTTCAACCACTAATGCCCAGTTGAGCCCTTTGATTGAAATCGGCGCGTAAGCCGCGATTTCGTTTTCGCCATCAGTGTTGGTATAGGTTCCGACTGCGGACTGACCACGCAAGGCCAGATCAATCACTTCGACACTCTTATTAACTTCATCCTGCTGATACGCCAGCGTGCGGCTGATGTGGTCATCACCGACCAACAGCGTACGCATGTCGTTGTTCGGTTTGTCGGCGATCAGTTTGGTGATACCGTTACTTGGCAAACGGAACAGAGCGTAGCTGTGCAGATAGCCCTGTTGAATAATCGGGGCGCCCAGCCAGGCCACTGGCTGACCGTCACGAGCAGAGAAGTCAGAGAACACCACCGGCGTAAAATCTTCGTTATTCTTGCGCTTTTCACTCACCAGTTCTTGCAATTGGTGAAATGTCTGGCCGAGATTGTCATCCCTAAAAACACCGCTGAGCAGGTTCGTGCCGTAATAGCCATATTTGTAGATGGAATAGGTGACGTTGCCATCGCGATCGACCAGCAAAATATCATCGAAGTCTGAACGCTTGAGCAGTTCCAGATAGGCCCAGTGGTAGCGTTTGTGCAGCAGGCGATAGCGCTCGCTGCCGTTAAAGTTACTCGATTGTGGCAAAATGGAGGTCTGAACCTGATCGCCTGAGCCGGGAATGTAACGTTGCTGGGCGTGTTGACGCGCTTGCTCAATATCTATGCCCAGGTTCTGGAACGCATTGACCAAACCGTAGAAACGCCCGCCACTGGCGTACGCCAGTTCAGAGCGAACGAAGCCCATCACTTCCGATTCTTTGGCATTGAGATAATCAATGACCTGCTGTTGTTTACTGTCCCGGACGGAGAGGAGGTGAGAGGTACTCTGCTCCTGCAGATCTTTACTGTGCGATTGGAGAAAGAACAGGGCGGTGATGGTGAGTGGCGTGATGCTCAACACCAGAAACGCCAGCATCAGGGTATTTTGCAGGCGTTTGAATCTTTGTTTACGATACAACCTGAACATATGTCACTTTTTATAGGTGAGGCGAAGACGTCAGTCACGTCAAAGCTGAATGAAAAAACAGAAACCTAAAGTGACGAAATTAACGAGTTTTTTTACTTTGACAAGTAAGTCCACCTCAAAGCGTGTGCACCAACGCAGTTTTTCCTCTTTCGGGGACGAAAATACCCGGTTTCAGGTGAGAAACCGGGCTGGAATGGTTATTTTTGTGCGTGATAAATCGCGAACTTGGTGGTCTTATTTAGCGTCTCGCAATTACCGAAAGCCTGCTCAATGAGCGGCGGATATTTGAGGAAGCTATTAGCGACAATATAGAGCTGGCCGTTTGAGGTCTGATGCTTAGGGGCATCGGCCAGCAGGGTTTCGGTCGCGCTGTAACTGGTATCCAGGCCCGCATGAAAAGGGGGGTTACTGACAATATAGCGGTAATCACGCGCCGTATCCGAATAGACGTCGGAGGCAAACACACGACCTTCCAGTTGGTTGGCTTGGAGTGTGGCCTGACTGGATGCCACGGCCAACGCACTGATGTCACACATTTCCAGTTCAATGTCCGGGTTCAGTTTGGCCATTACGGCCCCGAGGACACCGGCACCACAACCGAAATCAAGTACTTTGCCGCTCAGGGACGGTAAAGTATCCAGCAACAGCTGACTGCCAATATCAAACTCACCGTGGCTGAACACACCCGGCAGGCTACGAATGGTTAGGGAGTGCTGCTGGTATTGGACCTGATAACTTTTAAACCAGGCGTCTAGCTGAAACGCGGCAGGCATCTCCACGCACTGACCCCAGTAAAACGAGCAGCGCCGGGCAGAATCATATTTGTTGATTGGACCATAGGGCTTGAACATTTTTTCAATGCTTTTCACGCCGCTGCGGTTTTCTCCCACCACTACGATTTCGGTTTCCGGGCCCAGTTTGGCCAGCAACATAGCCAGCAGAAAGTCGGCCTCCGCTTTGGCTTTCGGCCAGTAGAGTAGGATCATGTCAGCTCCGGTTTCTGCGGTCAGCTCAGCACCAAAGTAGCTGTTGAGCTGCTCGTAGGCACGGATTTGGCGATAAAAACCATAGTTGGTGGTAAAGACACTGACCGACGCGCAATGCTGACGCAATTCCAGCGCAAACAAATCTTCGACTTCGCCGGCCACCAACACGTGTTTACCTTCGAAGTATGCCAGTTGTCGCTGGGCGATTTGGCTGGGGGCAATATAAGCTGACATGAATGATCCCGGAAAAAAATGACGGCAGATTCTCTCACAATCTGCCGTCGGCTTGAAGTCGTATGACTCAGCTGTTGTCCTGTTGGTCGAGGAAGTCTTTGAACTCCTCATCATAGATGTTAAACAGCACCATGGTAATGGCGAAGATCAGTGGACCGTAGATCAGGCCAATCAGCCCAAACAGATGGATGCCGCCCAGCAGAGAGAAGAAAATCAGCAAGGTGCTCATTCCGGCGCTGCCTTGCATCAAAAGCGGGCGCAGCAGGTTGTCGATTGAACCGACAATGGCAATGCTCCACACCGCCAGGAAGATAGCCCAAGTTGTGTCCCCGGTCAAAAACAGGTACGCGGTCGCCGGTATCCAGATCAACGCGGTGCCGACCACCGGAATGAACGATGCGAAGCCCATCATGGTGCCCCAGAACAATCCCGGAAAACCAGCCAGCCACATGCCGATGCCACCCGCCAGCCCTTGGGCGATGGCGGTCAGAAACGAGCCCATCACTGCAGACTTGGACACTTGTTCTATCTCATCCAGCAGTTTGTCTTCCTGGCTTCGCGACAGCGGCAGGATATGACGAATGGAGCTGATGATATGCTCGCGATCACGCAGCAGAAAGAACAGCACAAACAGCATCAGGAAAAAGTTCATCAGGAAGTTAGTGGCGTCGCCGAGTATTTTGGCGCTGATCCCGACCAGATTAGTGCCGAGGGATGTGGCCAGTTGGGCGGCTTTCTGGGCAATTTCCTGCGGTTTGATGGCATCAAATGGCAGGTAATTGTTGATGACTGATAATCCTTTCACCACCCAGGGGTGTTGAAAGATCTCCTGGATTCCGCCGCCGGTGACCCAGGCGTAAAGGTTTTGTGAAAACAGCGAGCCTTGCTGCACGATGGCGGCAAACACAAACAGCAGCGGGATGACGATGATAAAGGTGAGGATCACACAGGAGATCAAAGCCGCGATGTTACGGTGATTCGGCATTCTGGCTTCCAGTCCGTTGTGGATTGGTATCATCAGCATCGAAATGATGAACGCCATTACAATCGAGTTGATATAAGGTTCTACCAGCAGGTAACAGGCGATTCCGGCGGCCACCAGGGCGACGACCAACACCCAGTGGCTGGAGGTTATTTTCACTTTTTCTGACACAGACGTTGTCCATTTATCACGCGTTATGGGAGTATAATGACGTTAAAACCTAGTGTTATCAATGGAGAAATGTTGCGATGGGCTGCTGTAGTGATGATAAAAATTGCGCTGGACAACGTAAAAAGCGTCGCCCTTTTCCTTGGTTTGGTGCCATTCTGGTTCTGCTGGCGGTGCTGGTGGTATTGAACTGGCAAGGATAATAAAAAGGCTGCATATCAATGCAGCCTTGTTGATGGGAGCTGAGTGTCAGCGATTACGCTTCCTGCGCCAGAACGGCAAAGCAGCGGTCGGCCGCTTCCAGGGTGGCGTCGATCTCTTTCGGGCCGTGCGCCAGAGAGGTGAAGCTGGCTTCAAATGCAGACGGCGCCAGATAAACCCCGTGGTCGAGCATCAGGTGGAAGAAACGTTTGAAGCGATCGATGTCACATTTGGTGACGTCTTCATAACAAGTGATGGTATCTTGATCGGTAAAGAAGAAACCGAACATGCCGCCAACCTGGTTGACCACCAAAGGAATGCCGTGTTTGTCGGCCAGCGCCTTGAAGCCTTCTGCCAGTTGTTTGGTTTTCGACGCGAGACGTTTTTCATTGCCTTCTTCTTTTAGCAGCGACAGACTGGCAAAGCCGGCGGCCATAGCAACCGGGTTGCCTGACAGCGTGCCTGCCTGATAAACCGGACCAGTCGGTGCGATGTACTGCATCACGTCTTTGCGTCCTCCAAACGCCCCGACAGGCATTCCGCCACCGATCACTTTACCCAGAGTCGTCAGATCCGGTTTGATGTCGTAGTAGGCCTGAGCGCCGCCCAGTGCGACACGGAAGCCGGTCATCACTTCATCAAAAATCAGCAGTGCGCCTTCTTCATCACAAATTTGACGCAGTCCTTGGTGGAAGCCTTCAACCGGCGGGATACAGTTCATGTTGCCGGCGACCGGTTCAACGATGATACAGGCGATTTCGTCTTTGTTGGCCTCAAACAATGCGCGCACGGAGTCCAGATCATTGAAAGTGGCGGTCAGCGTGTACTTGGCAAAATCTGCCGGAACACCCGGTGAGCTTGGCTGACCGAGCGTCAGGGCACCCGAGCCGGCTTTCACCAGTAGGCTATCAGCGTGGCCGTGATAGCAGCCTTCGAACTTGATGATTTTATCGCGGCCGGTAAAGCCACGAGCCAGACGTATCGCACTCATGGTCGCTTCTGTACCGGAGTTCACCATACGAACCTGTTCCATGGAAGGCACCAGCTCTGATACCAGCTCTGCCATGGTGACTTCCATCTCCGTTGGTGCGCCGAAGCTCAGACCGCGTTGTGCGGCTTGAATCACGGCGTCACGGATCACGGCGTGGTTATGGCCAAGAATCATGGGGCCCCATGAACCGACGTAATCGATATACGCTTTACCATCAGCATCAAAAATCAAAGGGCCGTCGGCACGTTCGATAAAAATCGGTGAACCACCGACGCCGTTGAACGCGCGTACCGGTGAGTTGACGCCGCCAGGAATGGTTTCCTGCGCCTTCTGATACAGTTCTGCTGATTTGGTCATTGGAATATCCTCTTTTGATTGCTCGGACCAAGTTGGCGGGCATTGTAACGCTACCCGAGCGAACTAGAAACGCCTGACGCCACATTCTAATCACTTTTTGTGCGTAATCTGAGCGTGACTCAGTGTAAAGTTGTGAATTGCGCGATAGTAGTGGCGAATACTTGAACGCTAAGGTCAGGTATTGGATAATCAACTATTATCGAAATATAGAGATAGACCCGCAGATGGCCGTCAGGCCCTCGCCAGCGGGCTCTGACACGAGTGAGAGAGGTCGTCGTGAGCGAAGTAAATGTACCATTGTCCTTTTCTGATGCAGCGGCAACGCGCGTAAAAGCGCTGATTGCTGAAGAAGAGAATCCGGAACTGAAGTTACGTGTATACATTACCGGTGGTGGTTGTAGCGGCTTCCAGTACGGCTTCACCTTTGACGAAAGCGTCAATGAAGGCGATACGACTATTGTTAACAGCGGTGTGACCTTAGTGGTTGACCCGATGAGTCTGCAATACCTGATCGGGGGGGTGGTGGATTACACTGAAGGTCTGGAAGGATCGCGCTTTTTTGTCAACAACCCGAATGCAACCACAACCTGTGGCTGTGGAGCGTCGTTCAGCGTGTAAATCACAGTAGCCACTTGTTGAGTGACGGGTAGGGGGACACTGCCCGGCTCTGTGTGCCTAATTGTACGCGGGGCTGAATAATTCTAAAAAAGGTACTCACATAAGGATGTTGTATGCCTGGAATCAACAACGGTGGCTATTGGTCTCAGAAACCATGGCTGGTTTCTGCTGCCTTGGTTTTTTTTCTTTGCCTGTGGCTCGGGCTCGGTTCTCTCTGGGCGCAGGATGATGTCGACACTTCAGAGCAAGTCCAAACCATTCCACTGGCAAAAGTGGTCTATCAGACCTTTCATGCCACGCCCACTCATAAAATCATCAATCTTTATGGCCGCACTGCGCCCGATCGCCAGGCGACACTGGGGGCAGAGATTGCCGGAAAAATTGTCTCACTGGCGCTGAGAAAAGGCAGCCGGGTGGAACAAGGTCAAGTGATCGCACGCATCGATCCGGCGGATCTGGATATTCAGCTCAGCCGCGCGCTGGCGATGCTGAAAGTGCGCGAAAAAGAATTCAATGCCGCCCGAGCGCTGAAAAACCGTGGCTTGCAGGGGGAAGTGGCGTTTGCCACGGCTGAAGCGCAACTGGCTGAAGCGAAGGCGATGGCCAGCAATGCCCGATTGGCGCTGCGTAATACCCAGGTACGGGCACCCTTTGCCGGTATTATCGACCAATTGCTGATTGAAACTGGCGATTTTGTTGCGGTGGGCGATCCGGTGGCGACCCTCATCGATCTCGACAAAGTGGTGATCGAAGCGGACGTCAGTGAACGTCATATTCAATATTTGCAGCCCGGCCAAGCGGCTCAGATACGCTTTATCGATGGAGAAAACCTCACGGGCCGTTTGCGTTACGTGTCTCGGGTGTCATCACCGGCCACCAATACGTTTCCGATCGAAATTGAAATCGACAACCCTGAGCAGCGTATCCCGGCCGGGGTCAGTGCAGAAGTGGCGATTAGCCTCAACGATCAACTGGCGGTGAAAGTCACGCCGGCGATGCTGGCGCTCGACGAAGCGGGTAACCTTGGGGTTAAAACCTTGCAAGATAACGTGGTGCATTTTGTTCCGATTCAGTTGGTAAAAGCCGAACAGGATGGCGTCTGGCTAGCAGGACTCGGTGAAGTGGTGGATATCATCACGGTGGGACAAGGGTTTGTTCGCGACGGTGATCAGGTTATTGCTACGCCGCAACCCCGCTCAGATCAGAGCTGAAGGAGAGAGTATGTACTCACTGATTGATGCTGCTCTGTCGCGCACTCGGACCATGCTGACGCTGCTGGTGTTCATACTGGTGGCCGGTGTCATCACCTATCTGACTATCCCCAAAGAGTCGAGTCCGGACATTACTATTCCTATCATCTACGTATCGGTTACTCATCAGGGGATTTCACCTACCGATGCCGAGCGTCTGTTGGTACGCCCGATTGAACAGGAGCTGCGTTCAATCGAAGGAGTAAAAGAGATGACTGCTACGGCTGCCGAAGGTCATGCGTCGGTGATGCTGGAATTCAACGTCGGTGTGGATCTGACTAAGGCAATGGCGGATGTGCGCGAAGCGGTGGATTTGGCCAAGCCGAAGTTACCGGCCGACAGCGATGAGCCCACCGTGAATGAAGTCACGCTGGCTTCAGAAGAGCCGGTGTTGTCGGTGGTGCTGTATGGCACCGTACCGGAGCGGACCATTGTTCAGATTGCCCGCCAGTTACGCGACAAACTGGAAAGTTATCGCCAGGTGCTGGAAGTTGACATTGCCGGCGATCGTGAAGACATCGTCGAAATTGTGGTCGACCCGCTGCTGATGGAAAGTTATGGTTTGGATCAGGGGGATATTTACAACCTGATAGCCCTGAATAACCGGGTCGTTGCCGCCGGTTTTGTCGATACTGGTTACGGGCGTTTCTCGGTGAAAGTTCCGTCGGTATTCGATTCTTTGAAAGACGTGCTGGAGCTGCCGGTCAAAGTGGATGGCAAACAGGTGATCACTTTTGCTGATGTGGCGACGGTGCGGCGGTCATTCCGCGATCCGGAAAGTTTTGCCCGTCTGGACGGCGAGCCAGCGGTGGTGCTGGACGTGAAAAAGCGCGCCGGCGAGAACATCATTGAGACGGTTGAATTGGTCAAAGCCGTGATTGCGCAGGGGCGTGAGCAGGCAGAATGGCCGTCCAATTTATTGGTGAAATACACCTGGGATCAGTCGGATGATGTCCGTCTGATGCTCAACGACCTGCAAAACAACATTTTGTCGGCGATTATTCTGGTGGTGGTGGTGATCATCGCCATCCTTGGGGTACGCACTGCGCTGCTGGTCGGGGTGTCGATTCCGGGGTCATTTCTGACCGGCTTGCTGGTGTTGTCCGTGTTCGGGCTGACCGTCAACATTGTGGTGCTGTTTTCGCTGATCATGGCGGTCGGTATGCTGGTGGACGGGGCGATTGTGGTGACTGAGTTCGCTGATCGGCGAATGCAGGAAGGAGTTGACCGAACTCAGGCCTACCGCGATGCCGCCAAGCGCATGGCCTGGCCCATCACCGCCTCCACTGCGACCACGCTGGCCGCGTTCGCTCCGTTGTTGTTTTGGCCGGATATCACCGGTGAGTTTATGAAATACCTGCCATTGACGCTGATTGCTACGCTCAGTGCGTCATTGGCGATGGCGCTGTTATTTGTTCCGGTATTGGGAAGTCTGATTGGCAAACCCCAGCACGCCACCACAGAAAGCCGGCAGCAAATGGTGGCGCTGCATGACGGCGATTTTACTCAGGCAACCGGTCTGACCCGGCTCTATTACCTGACCCTATCGGTAGCCATCCGCCATCCATTGAAAATTCTGCTTGCGGCGATCGTGATGGCGATAGGGGTGGGTTTTGCCTACTCGAAAGCCGGTTTAGGGGCGGAATTTTTCCCGGAAGTGGACCCTCCGTTTTTTAACGTGAAAGTGCGCTCTTACGGCGATCTCTCCATTCGGGAGCAGGATGCGATCATGCGTGACATTGAGCAGGTCATGCTTGGTCACGACGAATTTGAGAGTGTTTATACCCGCACCGGGGGCGACGATGAAATTGGTCAGATCCAGATCAAACCGGTTGACTGGCAGTATCGGCGTAAAGTCAAAGCGATTATCGACGAGCTGAAACAGCAGACGGATCAGATACCCGGTGTGGAGATCGAGTATAAGTTTCCCGATGCTGGTCCGCCGGTGGAGCACGATTTGGTGATCGAAATGAGCGCGCGCGATCTGGATAAACTCGATACCGCGGCCAAGCAGGTGCGTCACTGGGCAGACAATAACCCTGCACTGACTAACGTGAGTGATTCCTCCAGCAAAGATGGCATTGACTGGCAGATTGACATCCGTCGCGATGACGCCTCGCGTTTTGCTGCCGACGCCACCCTGGTTGGTAACACGGTTCAGTTTGTGACCAACGGTCTGCGCATTGGTGACTACCTGCCGGATGATGCCGATGAGGAAGTGGATATTCTGGTGCGTTATCCGGAAGACAAGCGTGATATTGGCCGTTTTGATCAACTGCGGGTGAAAACCCCGGCTGGTCTGGTGCCCATCACCAATTTTGCCAGCATTGTCCCGGAGCACAAACAGCACACCATCAAACGTGTCGACGGCCAACGGGTGATCAACATCAAGGCAGACATGGTTGAAGGTTACAATCTGGCGTTGGAGCTGCCGAAAGTCGAACAGGCGTTGAGTGAGCTGAGGCTGGCCTCTGGGGTGACGTTTAAAATTCGTGGCCAGAATGAAGAGCAGGAACATTCCTCGGCCTTTTTGCAACAAGCGTTTTTGGTTGCTCTGGTGGTGATGGCACTGATCCTGATCACTCAGTTCAACAGTTTCTATCAGGCATTTTTGATCCTCAGTGCGGTGCTGTTTTCCACCGTTGGGGTTTTCCTGGGGCTGCTGATTTTCCAGAAACCGTTTGGCATTATTATGTCCGGGATTGGGGTGATTGCGCTGGCGGGGATTGTGGTCAACAACAATATCGTATTGATCGACACCTATAACCAGATGCTCAGTCGTGGGCTGGACAAACGCGAGGCGATTTTGCGTACCGGCGTGCAGCGCTTACGGCCTGTGCTGCTGACAACGGTGACAACCATCCTCGGCCTGCTGCCGATGGTGCTGGAGATGAACATTGACCTGATCAATCAGAAAATAGAGTTCGGCGCTCCCAGCACCCAGTGGTGGTCGCAACTGGCGACGGCGGTGGCGGGTGGGCTGGCGTTTGCGACGTTGCTGACGTTAGTGCTGACGCCTTGTCTGTTGATGCTCGGCCGCAGTCCGGTTCAGCAAGCGATGCCTAGTACGGAGCTTAGCGAATAAAAAAGCCCGCAACAGCGGGCTTTGTTCAGTTATTGGCATACAGTAACTGGCTGTAGCGTTCAAGCTTTTCCAACCGGTTTTTGGCGTTGGCGATGAAGGTCGTCTTCGCTTGTCCGGTGAGTGATTTAGCCTGAGGCAACTTGACCGTACGGGCATTCTGATGGACACCGTTGACCAAAAATTCGTAGTGCAGGTGAGGACCAGTAACCCGCCCGGTGCCACCCAGCGTGCCAATGGTCTGGCCCTGCTTGACCCGCTGACCTGTTTTGACCAGACGTTTGGTCAGGTGCAGATACTTGGTCATGTAAGTGCTGTTGTGGCGGATGAACACGTAGTTGCCGTTAAACTGGTTGTAGCTGGATTTTTCCACCACACCGCTGCCCGCTGCCCAGATTGGCGTGCCAACCGGAGCGGCGTAATCGGTTCCGCGGTGCGGACGAACCCGGCCCGTGACCGGATGGAGACGACGCGGATTGAAATTCGAAGAAACGCGACGAAAATCCAGTGGCGCACGCAAGAAGGCTTTTTTCATTGCCCGGCCATTCTCATCGTAATAATCGCCGGTTTTGTCATCCAGGATCGCTTTAAAGGTGTCTCCCTGGTTGGTAAAGATCGAGGCAATGATTTTTCCACGCCCAATCACTTCGCCTTCCACGACTTTCTCCTGATAGAGAATACGGAAATTGTCGCCTTTACGGATATCGAGAGCAAAGTCGATATCCCAGCTGTAGATACCGGCCAGTTCCATGATTTGGTTGGGCGTTAACCCGGCGCTGATCCCCGCATTCCAGAAGTTGGAGGTGATGTCGGCTTCGGCGTAATTGTATTGGTAATAGACTTCTTTGGTGTCCAGCCGGCTCAGGTAACCCGAATCGGACTTGGTGATGACAAAGTTTTCGTATGAGCTGATCGGACGTTTGATCTGCAACAGTTCATTGTTCTGATCGAAACCAAACAGCAAGACATCACCCGGGCGTAAGCGGGTCAATTGCTTTTCGATTTCTTCACTGCTGGTGGTGAGCTCGTACAATGTCCGGGAAGATAAACCGACGCGCTGGAACACCAACGCTGCACTTTCTCCAGAGCCAACGGTGTGTTTTTGCCAGCGCAGCGCAGCCGTCGGCGTGATCACGCTGCCTGGGGCGAGCGCTTCAGCGTCTATCGTCAGCGGATAATGACGTCCGACTTCAAGTGTGCCTTCATCACTACGCAGGTCTTGAGGATCGGGTAAAAACAGTGCAATGACCATCAAAGCACTGAAACAGGCAATTAATGCTCGGTGCATCCATGGAAGTCGAGCGAAGATAGACAACATCTTAAAGTTCGTTCTGCAATTAATTAAAGAAAATAGTGGGCTCTTTAGTCTAACTGGTTTCAAAAAGCATCGCTATTCAAGTAATATGTCGAACTAATAAATTTTTGCCAAATCTGTGGGAGTGAACAAGAATGGCGAGTATTGAAGCAGCGCTGGCCGAAATTAAGCGTGGTGTGGAAGAGCTGATTCCAGAAGAAGAGCTGATTGAAAAACTGAAAGAGGGTCGTCCTCTGCGTATCAAATTAGGTGCCGATCCAACCGCACCTGACATCCACCTTGGTCACACTGTGATCCTGAATAAACTGCGTGCATTTCAGGAACTTGGTCATGATGTTACATTCCTGATTGGTGATTTTACCGGTATGGTCGGCGATCCGACTGGCAAAAATACCACACGTCCGCCGCTGACGCGCGAAGATGTACTGCGTAACGCTGAAACCTACAAGCAACAAGTGTTTAAGATTCTGGATCCGGCTAAAACCAAGATTCAGTTTAACTCTGACTGGCTGTCGGAGCTGGGCGCAGAAGGCATGATCCGTCTTGCCGCTAACCAGACGGTTGCTCGTATGCTGGAACGTGACGACTTTAAAAAGCGTTACGCGGGTGGCCAGCCGATTGCAATTCACGAGTTCATGTACCCACTGCTGCAAGGATACGATTCTGTGGCGATGGAAACGGATGTAGAGCTTGGTGGTACTGACCAGAAGTTCAACCTGTTGATGGGGCGTGAGCTGCAAAAATCTCATGGTCAGAAGCCTCAAGTGGTACTGATGATGCCTCTGCTGGTGGGGCTGGACGGTGAGAAGAAAATGTCCAAGTCTGCCAACAACTACATTGGCATCAGTGAAGCGCCGAGTGAGATGTTCGGTAAGATCATGTCGATTTCCGATGATCTGATGTGGAGCTACTACGAATTGCTGTCGTTCCGTCCACTGGATGAAATTGCTCAGTTTAAATCAGATGTGGAAGCAGGTAAAAACCCTCGTGATATCAAGATTCTGCTGGCGAAAGAAATCATTGCTCGTTTCCACAGCGACGCCGACGCCGACGCCGCAGAGCAGGAGTTCATCAACCGCTTCCAGAAAGGCGCTATCCCGGACGAAATGCCAGAGTTTGGCTTTGATGCGGGCCTGCCAGTATCGAACCTGCTGAAAGAAGCGGGGCTGTGTGCATCAACGTCTGAAGCGATGCGTATGGTCAAGCAAGGTGCAGCGAAGATCGACGGTGAGAAAGTGGCGGACGCGAAGTTTGAGCCGGCAAGCGGGACGTACGTATTCCAGGTCGGCAAGCGTAAATTTGCCCGTGTTACTATCAGTTGATGCGTAACTTACCGAAGCAAAAACGCCCGACATGGGCGTTTTTTGTGTCTGTTTCCCTTTGAAAACGATGGCAAACCGAGTTCGATTTGTTATCATAGCGCGGTTGCCACTGGGGCAACGTTTTTGGAGACCACTATGAACAATACCGACCATCCCCCTAGTATGAAGGGAGAAAAATAACCCGCTTCGGTATTGGCGCTCTCCGTCCCTGCCTAAGTGGTAGGGAGCTTGTTTTCCTCTCTCTGTTTTTCTCCATGTCTTACTAGAAGATAAATCGCGGACTTCCGTCGGCCTGTGTGTGCCTGCCGGAAAAACGTTGTTTATCGATGGTCGTTACCAATTGCCAATCGGGAGATTCGCCATGACGGTAATGAGCGACACTTGTACACAAAACACCACACCGTTCTCCAACGCGGAGATCAGTGCGGCTCGTAATGCTTTTTTGCAGTACGACCAACAAAAACAAATTCATTTACTCACTGTGATGCCGATTGAAGAAGCCGTAGGCATTCTCAATCACTGCTCTGTGGCTTACGTGCAACAGCTGATCAATCAACTGGAGCAGGAAGGCTTTGATAAGCAAGCGCGTCATTTCGCCCATCAAATGGGGTTTATCTATTCTGAGGTGGAGCCGACGAATGACTATCTGAGTACCGGGGTGCTTGAGCATGTTAAACATCGGATAGGTTGGATCATTGCACTGGCGCTGCTCGGAATTGTCTCCGGGCTGATCATTTCTCACTATGAGGATACGCTCAGTCAGCTGGTATTACTGGCGATTTATATGCCAGTCATCGCGGCGGCAGGCGGTAATACAGGCAGCCAGGCTGCGACGTTAGTGATTCGGGCGCTGGCAACCGGAGAGCTGAAAAAACGCCAGTGGTTGGCGGTTTGCTGGAAAGAGAGTCGGGTCGCGGTGTGCATTGCCCTGGCGATTGCTTTGGTGATCGTGGCGCGGATTCTGATCTTCAGTGATCCTGCGTCGGCTGGTGGCTTTAACATGCATCTAATTGCCGCTGCCATCGCGGTGGCGCTGTTTATTCAGGTGACGATATCGACCACGCTGGGCGGGCTGCTGCCCATCCTCGCCCGGGCGTTTAAGCTGGATCCGGCGGTATTGGTCAGCCCGGTGCTGGCGTCGGTGGTCGATATCTCAGGAATGTGGATTTACTTCACGGTCGTGAATTACTTCCTTCACTTAGCCTGACTGTAGTTGATCACATCCTGGTAAAACAGGGTTTCGAACTGAGTGATCGGCGGGACGACGGGTTGGTCGTCGTCCCTACGGACCGGATGGTAGTCACTGACAAACTGAACGAAAATCGCATTCGGTTTGCCGTTTTTGTCCAGACCGTACCCCGCCATATTGTAGCTGCCATACAGTGAGCCGCTTTTGGCAATCATCTGTCCTTTGATTGGTGCTTTACGCATGCTGCGACGGTAATGCAGGGTGCCGGATTCACCCGCTTTCGGCATCATATCGATAATGTGCAGTTTGTGATCATTGTTGTAGATATAACGCAGTACCGCCGCCATGTCGTGCGCGGTAAAACGGTTATTGCGTGATAACCCTGAGCCATCTGCCAACTGAGCGTGTTTAAGATCGATGCCGGTGTGTGCGAAGATGATTTGCTTGATCGCCGCGGTGCCGTTTTTGAAACTGCCGGGCTGGATGAAAAACTGGGCACCCAGCGACTTGGTCAGGCTGTCAGCGATCAGGTTATCGGATTTTTTCAGCATCTCATCCAGCAGCTGTGGTAACGGCGCTGAGTAGTGCACCGCCAGTGTTTTCTGCAATGGCGCGTTCGGGCGGCCGACTTTCACTTTGCCATCCAGTTTTATCCCGAGGCGATTGAGCTCGGTGTAGATCATGCGTGTGGCATACAGACGTGTATCCTGAACCGCGAACTTGAGTGGCAGAGGTTGCTTTCTGGACACCAGGCAGCCTCGTAATTGATAGTGGTTGTCCGGGTGCGTCAGCAGTTCAAGGTCGCACTGCGCCGCTTTTTGCCCGGCTCGGGTGACGGTTTTGACACTGGTGGACACATAAACCGGATATTGCTCTGGCACATAGACGCGGGTTTTGCCGTTGTCCTGCGTATATATTGAGGCTTGAATACAGTTTTCGTCCAGAGTGATCGCACTGGCTGGCGCGCTGTAACACACCCCCAGAATGTCCCAGGGCCAGCCGATGGCGCGCTCATAGCCACTGAACGCTGAGTCGTCCAGCCAGATGTCACCTGTGATACGGGTGAGTTTTTGTTGCTTAGCCGCCGACAGCATATTCGCCAAGTCTTTGGTGGTCAGCGTCGGGTCACCTGAAAATTGAAACACTAAATCATTACCGGCTTTGGCCAGTGTGGTCTGGTAATGAAATTGATCGCCCAGTTCCAGCTTGGCCGCCAGTGCTGTCACCAGCTTAAGTGTACTGGCTGGCGGAAAAAACTGGTCGCTGTTGTTGGTTAGTGTCAGACCGTTATTGCCCTGCAAATCTTCCACCAACAGACTACTGCGGCTGCCTTGCGGAAGTTTATCAACTGGGGCGTATTTGTCTGCAATTGCCTGGCCGGCCAGCAGAGTGGAAACAAGCAGAAGCGCGTAGTTAAGCGTACGTGTCATGGAATCGGGCCTTCATCAGGTCGTATCAATGGGATTCAGTAGCTCTAAGTATAAAGAGCCATTGGGCGTGAAACCAGTCGGATAGTTTGTCAGATGTTAGACGGCGGTCAATTCTAACCTCAGGAAATGAAAAAACCCGGCCGAAGCCGGGTTTGAAATTGCTTTACGAGTGAATACTCGTCAACACATTAGAATGTGTATTTCAGGCCTAGACGTACAGAGTCTTCTGCGTCTTGTACTTTACCGTTGTTGTCGGTGTAAGCATCGTCTAGCTGGTTGAATTTGTAAGCAACGTAAGCGTTCAGGTGCTTGTTGAAGTCGTACGCACCAGTCAGCTCGAAGAAGTCAGAGATGTCGTCGTTTTCAACTTGACGGTTCTGGTAAGCACCGATGATGCTGAAGTTGTTTTCGAACTTGTATTTCGCAGCGAACTCGTAGCCGTCGAAATCGTTGTCGTCGTCTAGATCACCAGTAGTGTAAGTGAAACCAGTGTAGAAACCGCCGTTAGTGTAGTTGATACCAGCGATAACTTGGTCTGCGTCACCGTTGTTGTTTTCACCAGCTGCGTAACCCAGACCTAGGCCCAGACCGAATGGCAGGTTGTAGATAGCAGATACGCCGTAGCCGTCTGAATCGTCTTCTTCACCAGCGATAACGCTTGCTTTAACAGTCAGAGCGTCGAATTGACCAGTGTAAGCGATAGTGTTGTTGATTTGCTCGTTACCAGCGTAGATGAATGCTTTCTGATCACCAGTGTAAGTCGCGATGTCTGACATGTCAGAGATCTGAACACCAGCAGTGTTTTGACGACCGAAAGATACTGCGCCGTAAGTGCCCATCAGACCAACGTAAGCGTAACGCTGTTGGAATTTGCTGTCGCCTTCTGCGCTCTTAGTAGTTTGCTCAGCTTCGTAGAAACCAAAACCGCTTAGAGTGTCAGTGATTTGAGTAGTACCACCAACGTTCAGACGTACACGGCTCTTGTCAGCCATAGTACCGTCGATGTCTGAACCATCTTCATTACCGTTGAAGTCGCCACGGAATTCAGCGCGGCCGCCTAGGAAAAGGTTTGCACCGTCTGCAGAGTAGATAGCGTTAGTGTTGTCGCCGCCGTTTACTGCTGGGCTGAAATCTGTTGCTGCGCTTGCGCCGCCTGCCACTGCTGCTAGAGCTAGAGCGATCAGAGTCTTGTTCATCTTATTAAGTCCTAATTTACTGTCCATAAATAGTTTTTTATGAAGGGGAGAGCGAAAAAGTACTCGTCCACCTTACGTTATCAGACAGATGTGAAACCCTAAGCAAAGACCTTTTACTGTCAGCAGGCACACATCGCCATCAGATACGTGGCCTATGTTGTAACGCTAAAGTTCCTTATGTCGTTAGTAAAATGATATAAATCTGACTATTGAACGGTGTTT
>NZ_WXWP01000206.1:0-18900 GCF_009904765.1 Vibrio sp. V39_P1S14PM300 | reverse complement strand
CCTTCGTTTTCAGAAGTGTATGTCGGAGCAAAAGTAGGTAAATCATGGTTAGATGATTCCTGTACCAGTTCGGTGTGTGACGACGACGACTCAACCGTCGGCGCCTTCCTCGGTTATCAGATGTGGGACTTCCTCTCTTTGGAAGCAGGATACGATTACCTGGGCGAATTTCAGAATGGTTCAATGAAAGATGATATCAGCGCCATTACGCTCGCCCCAAAAGCCAATCTTGCATTAACGGATGACATCTCGCTTTACGGTAAGCTCGGTGGGGCTTATGTCGATTATGGCAGCAAGAACGACTGGTCTTACTTAGGGGCTGTGGGCCTGGAGTTTGACTCTCATCAGAACGTACTGGTTCGTCTGGAATACCAGACACTCACCGACATGAACAATGACGTGGTGCGTGCTGCCGGTAATTCCGCAACGCTTGGCGTGGTATATACCTTTGGTGGAGCATCTCAGGCCGAGCCAGCCCCCGTTGTCGAACCGGAAGTAATGGTGGTCGAGCAGCCGGAACCGGAACCTACATGGGTAGACAAAACCTACCAGACGACAACACTAGGTGAAAGTTACTTTGCACTCAACAGTACCGAGTTAAAACCAGAAAGCGCTCCGGTGCTGGATAAACTGGTCGATTTCCTGGCAGAGTATCCGGAATCTGAAGTCGTGATTATCGGCCATACCGATTCCACCGGCAGCGAGCAGTACAATCAGATGATTTCAGAAAAGCGCGCCCAATCGGTCTCGGACGCTCTGCAGCAACGTGGCATCGAACAACAACGGATTTCGGTTGAAGGGCGCGGTGAACTTGAGCCGAAAGCGTCCAACAAAACACGTGAAGGCCGCAAACAGAATCGCCGTGTCGAAATCATCATTCCTTCCTTCGATTACCAGATCCAACAATAAATCTACGACAGAGCCCTGCCCATCAGGGCTCTGTGCCATCTATACTTAAATCAGGTTACGCAGGTGAGGATGGCACAATGCGTTATTTCACATCCAAAGGACTTATCACGCTGGCGCTGCTGACGATCAGTCCGATTACGCCCGCTCAGTTCAATACCGCCCCGCTAAGATGTGAGTTGACGGACACCGCCGATTATTTTCTTTTTTATCAGGATCAACTGGTTTATCAGAGCGATCAATTCGCCATCTTTCAGAATTTCAAAGGCCGGGTCAGTAGTCAGGTGGACCTGAAAACTGGCGAACTGGTTCGTACCACCTACATCGGTGAACCGTTTGAACCCAAAATTCAGATTCTTTATGGCCACTGCATGAATCCACAGTCAACCTTGAAAATGTGGGAAATGAGCAAAGTCCCGTACAACGACTAAC
Organism: Vibrio sp. V39_P1S14PM300; assembly: GCF_009904765.1. NCBI lineage: Bacteria > Pseudomonadati > Pseudomonadota > Gammaproteobacteria > Vibrionales > Vibrionaceae > Vibrio > Vibrio sp. V39_P1S14PM300. The sequence goes on along the minus strand of NZ_WXWP01000206.1, from coordinate 17,562 downwards.
CCACAGACAGCGATTCAGTTCGTCTGGCAGATGTTTTATAGTCAAGCCTCCCCAACCTTTTCGGATCAGACATGAAGGCACTGAACGACCTCAATATCTTCGTAGAGACATCACGACAAGGCAGCTTCTCTAAAGCCGCCAACAGCATGGATTTGACACCGGCCGCCATCAGCGCTTCAGTCAAACGACTGGAAGAACAGATAGGTTTTCCACTCTTTGTCCGCTCAACTCGCAGTCTCCGCCTGACCAATGAAGGGGAGATATTCCTCACAAAAACTCAGACGGCACTGCACGCTCTGCAAGAAGGTCTGGACCAGATCGCCAGCTCAAGGGGAGAGCTGGCCGGCCATCTTTACATTACGGCCCCGTCGGATTTTGGCCGCAATATGCTCCTCAACTGGATCGATGAATTCATCGAGTTGCATCCAAATGTTCACATCAAACTTGAGTTGTCAGACAGTCTGACCGACATGTATTCCAAACCCGTCGACATTGCGATCCGTTATGGTGAGCCTGCCGATTCCAATCTGATTGCCATTGCGCTGTGTACGGCGAATGAACGCATTCTGTGTGCTTCTCCGGAATACGTCGCCAACCACCCGGCGCTCACTCAGCCCGCCGATCTGCTCGCACATAACTGCTTGTGTTACATGGTCTCCGACAGCCTGTATAACAAGTGGACGCTGAACCATAAGCAGGACACCGAAAGCGTGATTGTCAAAGGTAATCCAACCAGCAACGACAGTGAGGTTGTGCATCGTCAAGCCCTCAAAGGCAAAGGCATTGCCAATAAATCATTGATGGACATCAGCCAGGACATTTTGGATGGGAAACTGGTGCGAATTCTGCCCGAATGGGACGGTGGGTCAGTGCCCATTTACATGGTGTGCGCAGACCGTCGTCTGTTAACGCCGACCATTCGCGCTTTTCAGGCGTTTGTGCGAGAAAAGTGCTGCCAGCAACGCAAAATGGTTCTGGCAGCCATCGACGTTTAAGTGTCTGAGTTTACTGGTGTATCGTTAGTCGAAGTTAACGGCGATCTTACCGATAGCACGGCCACTTTCAATCAGCTCATGAGCCTGCCTCAGTTGCTCGGCGCCAAAACCTTCAATGGTGTCAGTCAGCGTGGAGCGAATTCGGCCGGCATCAATCAGATTCGCAACCTGAAAGAGAATATCTCGCTGTTTGGCCATGTCGTCGGTTTTAAACAAGGTACGGGTGAACATCAGTTCCCATATAAAACCAGCCGATTTGCCCTGCAATTTGGATAAATCCACCCCGCCATCAAACTCAACAATAGATGCAATCATTCCCTGAGGCGCGATCAATTCCGCCATCGCATCCCAGTGGCCTTTGGTGTCGGCGACATTGAAAATGTAGTCCACCGTTTCCAGCCCTTGCGCTTTCATTGAGTGGACCAAGTCACGATGATCAACCACGTGGTCTGCACCCATCTCCCGGACCCATGCCTGAGTTTCAGGTCGCGAAGCAGTTGCAATCACCGTAAGATGAGTCAGTTGTTTCGCCAGCTGAATGGCAATCGAACCAACACCGCCCGCCCCACCAATAATCAGCAGAGATTTTTTCTCGCTCGGCGTAATCCGTAACCGGTCAAACAAAGCCTCCCAGGCTGTTAATACCGTTAGCGGCATTACGGCCGCTTGTGGGTCCGTCAAGCTGTGCGGTGCGTGTGAAGCAATCCGAGCATCCACTAGCTGATACTCCGCGTGAGAACCTTGTCGCGTCACATCACCGGCATAGTAGACCCGGTCACCTGGCGCAAAACCGTCGACCTTGTCCCCGACAGCCGCTACAATACCCACCGCGTCATAGCCAACCACTCTGGGGGTTTCGAGCACTTTGTCAGCAGCGGCGCGGCAACGAATTTTCGCATCCGCCGGATTAATGGACACCGCGTTAACTTTCACCTGAAGATCATAGTCACCCGGTGTCGGTACTTGCGTGTCATATTCGAACAAGCTTTGCTCATCGCTGATCGGCAGTGAGCGAGTAAAACCGATCGCTTTCATTGTGGTAGGCACAGACATCATCATTCTCCCTAACATTTTTATTTTTAGCCGATGAAATTCATCGGACGCAGTTGTACGTATTCGACCAGTTCAAGACGGTCTGATTCTAGTTTGAAATGGTTGAAGTGCTCACTGACCAAATGTTGGTCCAGGCTTTCTTGTGAACACCAAATTTCTTGCATTATGTACAGCCCCGGGATCTGCTGATCGGCAAACAACTCGTACTGACAGCAGCCATTTTCTTCCCGTGTAGGTTCAAGTAAGCCCTTTAACAAAGCTTCCAGTGCCGCCTCACAACCGGAGGCGGCTTTAATTTCCGCAATTAAATGAATCATGGTTACAGCTCCGTCATCACCGTGTGGTGGTCCCAGCGCGATTTCGGCAACTTAGCGTTAAAATCGTCTTCGCTGTGATAGCCCAGCGGCACAATCACAACTGAGGTATAACCTTTTTCACGCAACCCAAACTCTTCATCGAGAATTTTCGGGTCAAAACCTTCGATAGGTACAGCATCAATATCCATCGCCGACGCGCCCAGCAGCAGCGTACCAACATTCAGATAAACCTGTTTCTCCATCCAGTGATTGGCATCCTTGAGATCAAAACGATGCATGTTGACGAAAAAAGAGCGTCCACCATGCATACCCTGCTTCGCCTCCGAATTGGCAAAGCGGCCGTCTTTGTCTTCCTGCTCAAGTAGCGCCTGCAAATACGCTTCATCAATGCTGGTTTTGGCGCAAAACACCACCACATGAGAAGCGTCCAACACTTTGCGTTCGTTGAAGGCGTAGCCCCCTTGCGTTGCCTTGGCAATACGCGCTTTACCTTCGTCGCTACTGGCAACAATAAAGTGCCATGGCTGTGAGTTCACGCTAGACGGACTCATGCGGATCAACGTTTTAATGGCGTCGGCTTTATCCGCCGGGATTTTGCGGCTGGCATCAAAAGCTTTGGTTGAGTAACGGGATTGTGCGGCCTGAACAATAGACATAATTTTCTCCAGATATTCAGTTATTCATATTGCGATGGCAGCTACAATAGCGCCCGGCTCCTTCTGGAAAAACCACCAGCGCGTTGAATGATTTTCAAATATTTTTTTAAAATTGACTGGGATAATCGCTGTACCCCTTTTCATTGCCACCAAATAAAGTTGCCGGATCGAGTTCCGCCAACGGCGCGTTGTGCTGCATTCGGGTGACCAGATCCGGATTGGCGACAAACGGGCGGCCAAACGCGACCAAATCGGCATACCCTTTCGCGAGCACGGCTTCGCCTCGCTCAATCGAATAACGGCCAGCGACGATGATGCAGTTGGTAAAGTTAAGGCGCAGTGCCTGACGAAATGACTCTGGAATCGTGGGGGCATCATCCCAGTCAGCTTCCGACAAATGCAGATACGCAACACCTTTGTCTTGCAGAGCTTTGGCAGCAAGCAGTATGGTGGGGACGATATCCGGACAGTTCATGTCTTTAAACGTGATGAATGGCGCCAGACGTACACCCACTTTCTCGGCACCTATTGCTGCGCTGACGGCGTCAACCACCTGGAGTAAAAAGCGAATACGATTTTCGCGACTGCCACCGTACTCGTCCGTGCGTGCGTTAGAATTGGTGCGCAGAAACTGGTCAATCAAATAGCCATTACCTGCGTGGATCTCGATACCATCAAAACCGGCGCGTACGGCTTGCCTGGCAGCATGGGCGAAGTTTTCAATCACGCGTTCAATGTCGGCCTGAGTCATCGCGCGCGGTGTCGGACAGTCGATCATCTCACCGTCACCGTGTTCGTTAGCGATCCACACTTGCGTATCCACCGGCTTAAGCGCCGAAGGCGCCATCGGCGCTTGCCCGCGCTGGAAGACCGGATGAGAAACCCGACCAACATGCCACAATTGGTTGAAGATCTTGCCGCCATTAGCATGCACAGCCTGAGTCACTAACTTCCAGCCTTCAACCTGCTGTTCGGTGTAGACACCCGGTGTAAATGAGTAGCCCTGGCTGTCATCTGAGATCTGCGTCGCTTCGGTAATGATCAAGCCGGCAGACGCACGCTGCGCGTAATACTCGGCCATCATGGCGTTGGGAATATTGCCCGGTTGACTGCTGCGCGCGCGTGTCATCGGCGCCATCACAATTTTGTTGCTCAGTGACAGTTGTTTCAGTTGGGTCGGTTCAAATAATAAAGTCATAGTGGCCTCTTTATGTGCTCTCAATTCATCTTGTAGATTCGGATGAGAAAAGCTTATCAGGATAGAAATTGGCGAGAATCCCATGCCAATTGAATTCACTATTTGGTAAGAGTGAATAATCCTTTCATGAGGAGATGGACAAGAGTGCCCCCACTCATCAATACAGGGAGAACAGGCAGGCCGCGCCCTTGAGTCTCATAAAATGGACGGGGACGATCCACTTTGTAAGCCAGCGGATCAGAGGCTTGCATGAAGCTTGAGCGCCAGACTTCGCTTACCTTACTCTGAGTGCAGCGACACATGTCCAAAGGGATTTATTGTTGTCACTCTCGACGGTTTTGCGGCAGACTAGCCGCCATAAGGACCCCATCCAAAATCAAAAAAGGAATCTCATGTTTGCTCAAGCTTTTGTTGACGCGGGTTTGCATTACGTCCCGCACTATTTCGATGTGCCATTGGATTATCACCACAGCGAGAAGGGACGCATCCGCGTCTTTGCCCGTGAAGTCTCCCAAGCTGGCGACCGCCATGCAGATAAGCCGTGGCTGGTGTATTTTCAGGGCGGACCTGGTTTCCCTTCCCCACGACAGAATGGCAACACCGGCTGGATCAAACGGGCTCTGAAGGATTATCGGGTGTTGCTGCTCGACCAACGTGGTACTGGCAACAGTTCGGTCATTAGCCATCAGACACTGGCAACAATGAGTCCCGTACAACAAGCGGAATATTTGAGTTACTTTCGCGCCGATAACATTGTGCGGGACGCCGAATTCATCCGCGAGCAGTTGGGCGTTACACAGTGGGCAATTCTAGGTCAAAGTTTCGGTGGTTTCTGCTCACTGACCTATTTATCAATGTTTCCACAGAGCTTGCTGCGCAGCTACATCACCGGTGGTGTACCCTCGATTTCACGCCATGCCGATGACGTCTATCACGCAACGTTCAAACGTACTAAAGAGAAAAATCAGGCTTTTTTCCAGCAATTTCCTCAAGCGCAGGCGCAGTGCCAAAAGATCGCCGACCATCTACTGCAACACGAAGAGTTCCTGCCCAACGGCCAGCGCCTGACCGTCGAACAGTTCCAGCAAATCGGCATCAGTTTCGGGGTCAGTGACAGCTTCCTGCCAACCTACTACCTACTGGAAAACGCCTTGGTTGAGATCGACGGGAAGCCGCGCCTGCGTTACGAATTTCTCAATGAAATATTGATGCAGCAGTCATTTCAGACTCACCCGATTTATGCCATTTTGCACGAGTCGATTTACTGCCAGGGCTTTGCCTCGTCGTGGAGTGCCCATCGGGTTCGTCAGCAACACCCCGAATTCAACTATCAATCAGGCCAGCCGTTCCTGTTTACCGGTGAGATGGTCTTCCCATGGATGTTCGATCAATACATCAACTTGCAGCCGCTCAAAGCCGCCGCCGACATGCTGGCAGAGAAATCCGACTGGGCTGCCCTGTACGACGAGAAACAGTTGGCGAACAATAAAGTGCCGGTCAGTTGCGCGGTGTACGCTGACGATATGTTTGTCGAAATGGACATCAGCCGTGAAACCCTGGCACTGATGCCAAACGCCAAGGCGTGGATCACCAACGAATATGAGCACAATGGTCTGCGCGCGGATGGCGAACACATTCTTGACCGACTGATCGCAGTGGGCAACCAGACCGCAGCCACACTGGCCTAAAACCTCTAACATCACACCAACCACCGGCCAGGTGGTTGGTTTTTGACATCTTTTCCCCTCACGCTGCTATACCCCTATGAACTGTCGGTATTTGTCGTATTATTACTTGGTTACAATGCGCCCCAATTTCTATGTTAGCGGTTAAAAGGAATCGTCATGAATCACTATGTTGTCTGTGCTCTGTACAAGTTCGTCGAGCTGGAAAATTATCAAGAGCTTCGGGAGCCTCTAAGAGAGTTGATGGAACAACATCAGGTGCGCGGTACATTGCTGCTGGCGAAAGAGGGTATTAATGGCACAGTGGCCGCCCCCCGTGAAGGTATTGATGCGCTACTGGCATGGCTAAACGCAGATTCTCGCCTGGCGGGCATCAGCTATAAAGAGTCACTCAATCATGAACAGCCATTTAACCGCACTAAGGTCAAACTCAAACAAGAAATCGTCACCATGGGCATTGAAGGCATCGACCCTCGTCACGTGGTCGGCACTTATATCAAACCCAAGGAATGGAATGACCTGATTTCGGATCCAGAAGTGTTTGTGGTCGACACCCGGAACGACTACGAAATCGAATTGGGTACGTTCCAGAACGCCGTTAACCCAAAAACCGAGACGTTCCGTGAGTTCCCGGATTATGTCAAACAGAACATGGACCCGAGCAAACACAAGAAAGTCGCGATGTTCTGTACAGGTGGAATCCGCTGTGAAAAATCCACCGCTTACATGAAAGAACAGGGCTTCGACGAGGTTTACCATCTCGAAGGCGGCATCCTGAAGTATCTTGAAGAAGTGCCTGAAGAAGAGAGCTTGTGGCAAGGTGACTGCTATGTGTTTGACGGCCGTGTTGCGGTCAACCATCAACTGGAAAAGAGCGAATACGACCTGTGTAACGCGTGTCGCCTGCCAATCACAGAAGCAGATAAACAGTCCGACAAATTCGAACAAGGCGTCAGTTGTCCGAAATGCCACGGCACACACAGTGAAGAGCAAGTGATCCGTTTCCGTGAGCGCGAAAAGCAGGTGCAGCTCGCCCGTGAGCGTGGTGAAAACCATGTGGGTGGCGATGCCGTCAAAACAGCTGAGCAAAAGCGTCAGGAAAAATTGCAACGCAAGCAAACGCAGCGACAGCAAAACAGCTGAGCCACACCACCAGCGCAGCCTTAACCGACAAGCCCCGCAATGCGGGGCTTTTTGTTGAAGATCAAAATGACATCAGGCATCAGCGGAGGATTCTGCAAGGTGACGACTGGCGTAATGGAATGTCGCCCATGACCCAACACCACACAGACACATCGCGACGGCCATTGGCATGGCGCCATAGTGAGACAACATAGAAACACAAGCGCCGACAATCCCTGCCAGGGCAAAGCGCAGCGTCCCGGCCACAGCGGCCACTGTGCCTGCCATTTGAGGGAAATCACTCATTAGCAACCCCATGGCGTTGCTGCCAATCAGGGCAACGTTGCCGACAAATATCATGATGCAGGCCACCATAAACGGGTAACTTAGCCCCAGCAGTTCTACCAGCACTAAACCCATTCCGGCCAGCACCTGCATCCCCAACCCAACCCGGAGCATCGCAGGAATGCCCACTTTTTTAACGTAGCGTCCGTTGATGCTGGTGATCACCATCATCACGACGATATTCAGGGCAAAATAGTAGCCAAAGTGCTCCGGCGGAATGTGATAAAGCGTAATGTAAACAAACGATCCTGCGGTCAGAAAAGCAAACATTCCGGCAAATGAAAACGCACCACACAAGACCAGACAAAGCACTCGCATATCGCGCGAGAGCGCACCATACGCCGCCAGCGTCGCCCGCAGTTCAAACGGACGCCGATGCTCGGCACTGAGCGTTTCCGGCAGACAGAACGCCACCAGCGCAACAATAATCAGAGCCAACAACGCCAGAACATAGAAAATCGATTCCCAGCCCAAATACAACGACAGATAGCCACCAACCAGGGGGGCCATCAGCGGCGCAACCGTCACCACCAGGCTGACAAACGACATGGTACGAGCGAAATCTTCACGGTCAAACATATCCCGAACTAACGCCTGAAGCACCACGGCACTGGCCGCGCCCGCCATTCCCTGAACAATGCGTAGCGCAATAAACATTTCAATTGAGTGTACGTTGGCCGCCAGCGCACAACCCAAACCAAACAGCAAAGTCCCCACTACCATCACGGGTTTGCGACCCAGGCTGTCTGATAGCGGACCATGGATCATCTGGGCCAGCGCAAAACCAATGGAATAAGCGGTCAACGTGATCTGCACCGCACTGGCTGGCACCGCAAGATCCTCGGCGATCGCCGGCATCGCCGGCAAATACATGTCAATGGCGAACGGGGTCAGGGCTCCGATGGCGCCAAGAATAATATAAAGAAACAGCGAAGGTTTGGTGGTTCCGCTCTGAGTCAGTTGCATGGATTCTCTTTTCGATTAGACGATAAATAAAAACACGGCTTCTTTACAGAAGCCGTGTTGCATCGGGTTAAGCAGGGATTACCAGTTCATTTCACCCATGCTAACCTTAGCACCCAGTTCCAAACCGGCATCCGCTTCAAACTGAGGGTAGGCTTGCATCGTTTTCTTAATCAGTTCAGCAGAATTTTGTGAGTTTGCCACGTTAACGTCGTAAGTCGCGACGTAATCACGGTTAAACGTTACGGCGTCTGTGCCTACAGGCTCTTCACCAATGTAGTGACCCGGAATCACGCGTGTCGGTTTCAGTGCCAGCATGCGATCCAGTCCCTGAACCCACTCGATGCGTTTCTCATGTGTCGCAGCATCCGCCATCCAAACGTGACCACCTGACGCCACAGACACGCCACCCAGTACAGTTTTCAGTGAAGGAATCCAGTAATAAGCCTGATGCGTACCGCCTTCTTTCAGTTCAATGCTTTCCCCTTCCAGGCTAATGTTACCGTTGAACACTTGTGGCACATAAACGGATTTTGGTGCATTTTCACCTAAGATCGGGCCCCAGTAGCTGATCTTCTGATCTTTAGTACGCTTGATGTGATCGACCACCGCCTGAGTGGCATAGATGTTCACGTCCGGATACGCTTTAACGATCGGCTCTAAGCCAAAGTAGAAGTCCGGGTCGCCTGCAGTAATGTAGATTGCCTGAAGTTGTTTACCCGATTTCTGAATCATATCCAGAACGTGTTTCCCTTCTTCTACACCAAATTGAGCATCAAAAAGAACGGCGTTTTTCTCTCCCTCAATCAGAGTAGAAGCGACAGGAAAGATGCCTTTATCCTGAGGGTTATAGGTGGTCAGAGTCAGGTCTGCCATTGCAGATCCAGAAGCCAGAGCGGTGGTTAAAATCAGTGTGGTAACAGGTTTCATAGTTTTTGCCTCATCAGTAACTAACGAGGCCTACTTTACCAACTGAACGAAAAAGAAATAGCCACGCTCTCGCACATAACTAGTGCATATTTTGCAACAATACTGGTATATATTACCGAACACTATTTCATTTTACGCACATTTAAGCGCTGTTCCACACCGGCTCCCGGTGCATCCGCTCCACAACAAAATCGATAAACTGGCGCAATAACGTCGTGACCTGGCGGCGGTTGGAATACACCAGGTGCACCCCCAACTGTCTCGGTTCCCAGTCAGTCAGCAATGGCACCAGCTCACCAGAACGTATGTATGGCTGTACACTGGCCAGCGGCTGCATACTCACGCCACCGCCACTGAGCGTGGCGTTGAGTAGAATCGTTGAAATATTGGCCGTCAGCTGGCCCGTTACGGGCACGGACTCACTGTTACCCCCTTTGTCAAAATGCCATTCACTTTTGCCAAAATAGCTGAACGTCAGACAACTGTGCGCGCGCAGCGCTTGAAGCGAATCAGGTGTGCCGTGCTTGCTGAGGTACTCGGGCGCAGCGACGACTACCGAGCGACACACCCCGATTTGGCGCGCAATCACATTGGGATCAAGGTCGTTACTGATGCGCACGGCCAGATCGATGCCTTCCTCGACCAAGTGAATGCTGCGATCAGCCACCACCAGTTCAATCTGCACCTTAGGCCATAGTGCGCAAAAGTCGTTGATGGCGGCAAGCAGAAACGCATCGATCATCGAATAGCTGCAGGTGATCCTCAGCCGCCCGGACAGGGTATTGTGTTGTCGATCTGAAATGGCTCCGATGTCATCGGTTAAATTCAGAATTTGGTAGGCACGTTCCAGTGTTTGCTCACCAGCTTCCGTCAAACTCTGAGTACGGGTTGTACGGTGCAGCAGGCGGGTACCAACCCACTCTTCCAGCTCAGAAAGGTGGCGGGATACTTTGGTTCGTTCGATATCCAGGTGTTTGGCTGCCGCTGACAGGCTGCCCTGTTCGACGATTGAAACAAATATTTTCAGTGCGCTGATTCTGTCCATGCATCTCACTCAGAGAAAAGTCGTGCCAGGCAGTTAACACTGTGCTGGCGAGGTCTCCTTATGATATCGACCCTTGTGACGAAATCCACGCTCAAATACATAAATTTCGTCATTCACGCTACGACGTCCAGGCAAAGCTGATGCGGCCTACCATTGGCTGACCGCGACTGCACTATTGCAAACAAAGTAAGTGGAAGCTTTTTTTGCCTCGCTGAATCACCCAATAACGATCGAATAAGGCAAAGTAACCACTGAGGTTGTCGTGTTGCACTCGCTCACCATTGACACGAATGGCTCCGTCGCTGATCAACTCACGTGCGATACGACGCGATTTTGCCAGGCCACTCGTGACCAGTGCTTGTGAAAGCGAAATACTCGCCTCAATCGCCGTAACGGGCAGGCCATCCTGAGCAATCTGTGCGAGCTCAGCTTGCGTAAGTGTTTTCCACTGACCATCAAACATCGCCTGAGTGATACGCTGAGCACTGCTGAGCCCATCTTCACCATGCACAAACCGAGTCACCTGCTCGGCCAGCACTTGCTGAGCCCGTGGCTTACCCACACGCTGTTTGTCTTCGACTTCCAATGCCTCAATGTCATCCAGCGACAAAAAAGTGTAGTAGCGTAAAAAACGGTACACATCGTCATCATTGGTATTGAGCCAGAATTGGTAGAAGCTGAACGGTGAGGTTTGTCTGGCATCGAGCCACACCGCCCCACCTTCGGTTTTGCCGAATTTGGTGCCATCGGCTTTTGTGATCAATGGCAGTGTCATACCAAACACTTTATTGCCATTCAGTCGCCGGGTCAGATCGATCCCGCTGACAATATTACCCCATTGGTCACTGCCGCCAATTTGCAGTGTGCAGCCATGTTTTCGATTGAGGTAGGCAAAATCGTACGATTGCAACAACGCGTAACTGAATTCGGTAAAGGATATGCCCTGTTCCGCACGCTCCAAACGCTGGCGAACCGACTCGCGATTCATCATCGCATTGATGGAAAAGTGCTTGCCGATATCACGCAGAAATTCAATCACGTTTAGCGAGCCGATCCAGTCGGCGTTGTTCACCACCTCAAAGGCCACCGCGTCCTCCGCCGGGAGGATACCGCGAATTTGTTGTGCCAGTTGGGCGACCCAGCCTTGCACCGTCTCGGCGCTGTTGAGCATGCGTTCGGTGGCTTTAAAGCTCGGATCGCCAATCATACCGGTCGCTCCGCCAATCAAAGCCAGAGGCTTGTGCCCTGCTTGTCTAAAACGCTGCATCAGGATAAGTGGCACCAGGTGACCAATATGCAGGCTGCCTGCGGTCGGATCGAAGCCGCAGTAAATCACTTGTGGTTCGGTGAGCAGAGAGTGGAGTGTATCGAGATCGGTGGCCTGTGCGATCAGGCCACGTTGTTGAAGGTCATCTAAAATCGAGGTCATGGTTCCGCCTGTGTGTATTTTTTCACAGACTAACCAGATTGAGCAGCGGACTCGATATCCCTATAGGGACAATTACTGCAATCAGCCGGCTTTACAGTTCAAACTGACGCTCAAACTCACGCTGTTCCATGATGTCTTCGATTCTTCTGCGTACTTTGCGTTGCACTGTGCCAGCCGATTCGCGTGCTTCGCTGTTCTTGTCGCGTTTCTTTTTCGTTGTCTTTTTTCCTTGTGACATACCTACCTTCCTGACGTGAGTGAGCCAAAGCGTGGCCTGTTAGAATATGTATCCGCGTCGCCTTCCGACGCCGCCAAGCTGCCTTTGATATCGGAAAATACCCGTTTTCAGCATGAATAAAGGTAAAGTCCCTGAAACAGCCGTTAATCTACAGTATCACGAAACAGGCCTTAGGAGTGAAAATCTCGGCAAATCATTAAGGATGAGACAGATTATTCAAAACAAGTGGAATAAAACGCGCGTAAACGCTGAAAGAGGGACGAAACTAAGAGGGGGCAGTGCTGGAAAAACAAACGGCCGGGGTTGTTACCAACCCCGGCCGTTTATCATAAATTGAGTAATTAGCCTACAACAACGTTGCTAGCTTGAGGACCTTTCTGGCCTTCCTCAACAGTGAAAGTTACTTTCTGACCTTCAGCCAGAGTTTTGAAACCTTCAGAAACGATTGAGCTGAAGTGTACGAATACGTCTTTGCCACCGTTGTCTTGAGAAATAAAACCGAAACCTTTAGTTTCGTTGAACCATTTAACTGTACCTGTCACTGAATTTGACATAATAACCTCTGAGAGTATTAAAAAAATTTATCGCCTGATACGGTTACTGAAAACAAACGCTATTTAATGTCTCAATAAAGCGAAAGGGCACAGCAGAGGTAACGAGCAGAGCCGAACCATTGCTGAGATGTAACTTTAACTAGATGTAGCATTAACAGCTCTCTATATCAGAGCAGCGGCTCAGTATACAGAGAAACCGCATATTGTATAGCTTTATTTTGGTTCTTTGAGATCACACATCCATGGCGCCGCCAGCATATGATTGAGAAATAGCTGAAATAGCTCACTGAGTGACCGCACATTGAGCTGCGCGTACACGCGCTTACGATGGTTTTTGACCGTACCGATACCAATCCCAAGAGACTCGGCAATCTCTTGGGAATCGAGTCCCTGAACCAACAGCGCGGTGACTTCCTGCTCCCTCTGTGTCAGCCTGTCAGCCCCAAAACTGGCTAGGGCCGCTTGCAACGCCGATGCCATACCAGGCTGGTGCAGCGCTGCCTCCGCCAGTACAAAGGCTTGCTGTTGCCATTGCTGATGGCATAACGCTTCAACAAGACGGAAACCGTGTTGCAACCGTTGCCGGCCCTCAAGGCTAAAACAACCATGTTGTAGTAAGCCTAGATAAATCACGACCCAACGACCTTCGTCTAACTGAATCGTGACGCACAGTTCATCCTGCCAGCCAGTCTGACGATAAAACTCTTGTTGATAATCCCGGTACTCCCCGGCCACCGGCACCACATCATTCAGCCCGTAAACTCCGGGAGCGGAACCGTCCAGGATCGCCTGATAAAACGGGTCTTTAAGAAATGAATCGGTCAGATAGCGCTGAAACAGCAGTTCGCGTTGTGACGGGATCGAGTCATACAGGTAGATAGGGTGTTTGCCCTGTCGGTATCCCAGGATCACAGCGCAGTCAAACGTGATCTGAGCCTGCAACCAAGCTATCAGCCGCGAGGTAAATTGCGGTGTATGGAGCGCTTTCACCACCTCGGCAATATCGGCGTATTCAGCGGAAGCGATCATGATTACCTCAGGATTACACAGGGAACAGACCTCTGAGCTTACCCTAATTTTACGCTCAGACAATGGCTGGATAGCCAACCCGGGGCAAGCGGCGCTTTCTCCGATATCAAGCACTTTGTTACCAATGTCGGAAATCTTCAATATTCCCCGTTTACGCCAGATTATCGTAGAGACTCACTTCAGCAAGGAGATAGCAGCATGAAACGACTGGATTACTACAATACCGCTCCGCAAGCGATGGACATACTGATGCAACAGGAAAGCTACTTCCGTCGCCAGTTCGAGGCGTCGGAAACCATGTCTGTCCGGATCTGGGAATTGGTTAAACTCAGAGTCTCACAGATCAATCAGTGCGCCTTTTGTATTGATATGCACAGTAAAGACGCATTGAAATACGGGGAACAGGCGGAGCGGATCTTTGGCTTGAACGCGTGGCGGGATATGCCCATGTACGACGAGCAGGAACGCACCGCTCTTGGCTGGGCAGAACATCTGACGGCAGGCTCAATCGTCAGCGACGACGAATACCAACAGGTATTAGATTGTTTTGGTCCGCACGCCCTGGTGGATTTGACAATTGCCATTAATGCCATCAATAGTTGGAATCGTATTGTCAAAGTCTTCAAGCCACAAGTGGGCCGCTACCGACCGGAGTAACTCAAGCAACGCATGGATTTCAGACTGTATCAGCCTCAGGGCCGCACCGCAGACCATATTCAGGGAATATGGTCTGTTTACGTATCTTCAGAACATGATGAACCGATTGACAAGCTGCTGTTCGGTGATGCCGGCAGCGGCGTGCTGTTCAATTTTGGCGCTGACGTCTTTTTTGCCGATGCGTGGCACGCTCCGGGCATCGTATTGCTGCCGGTCAGCCTCAAAGCTCAGACGGTCATTCTGCCTGCCGGTACGCTGATGGCGGGTATCCGCTTTCATCCGGCGATGGGGTATCAATGCCTCGGCAAACGCTTCGAGCAGCCTGTTCGCAGCGAACAGGAGCCCGACATCCACACACGGCTCAGCCCCTTGTATGAACAAATGCGCCACTGCCAAGGCCACAATGGCCGCCTCCGTGTTCTGTACCAGTATGCACAGCAGCACTTCGTCCACGATGGCGACGAACGTAAACAGGTTGTTCGCTTGGTCCAGCATGCGCACTCAAACCCAAGCGCGCCGGCAACGGTCGGACTGCGTCAGATAGAGCGCCATTTTCAAACCTGGATGGGCATGACACCCAAATATTATCAGCGGCTGATTCGGGTCAAACAGGCTCTCGAACAGCTCAAACACTCCCCCTCAACTCCACTGGCCGATTTAGCCGCAGATCTGGGATTCGCTGATCAGGCCCACATGACCCGTGAGTTTCGTGCTCTGGCCAATATCACGCCGAAACACTACGCCCGCCGCTGCCTGCACATAGGTGCACCTAAGTAGCCCGGCACAAAAAAAAGCGCCCCAGAGGGCGCTTTTGTATGCGTATACAACACTATTTACCGCTGACGTTACCAAGTTTGAGCCAGGTATCGATCACCGTGTCTGGGTTGAGTGAGACTGAGCTGATGCCCTGCTCCATCAGCCATTCGGCCAAATCATCGTGATCCGATGGCCCCTGACCACAAATACCCACGTATTTGCCGGCTTTGGTCGCCGCGTCAATGGCCATTTTCAACATGGCTTTCACGGCAGGGTTGCGCTCATCAAACAAATGCGCCACGTCACCAGAGTCACGGTCAAGACCAAGGGTCAGTTGGGTCATGTCATTTGAGCCGATAGAAAAACCATCAAAATACTTGAGGAACTCATCTGCCAGGACCGCATTGGATGGTAACTCACACATCATGATCACTTTCAGCCCCTGGTCGCCGCGACGCAAATCAAACTTCGCCAGCAGGTCGATAACCGACGCCGCTTCGCTTGGTGTGCGAACAAATGGGATCATGATCTCGACGTTTTTCAAACCCATTTCATAGCGCACACGCTTGATGGCCTGAGTTTCCAACTCAAAACAGTCTTCAAATATCGGAGAGATGTAACGCGACGCACCACGGAAGCCCAGCATTGGGTTCTCTTCGTGTGGTTCGTAGTGCTGCCCACCCACCAAGTTGCTGTATTCGTTTGACTTAAAGTCCGACATACGCACAATCACGCGTTTCGGCCAGAATGCCGCTGCAATCGTAGCAATGCCTTCGGTCAGTTTGCTGACGTAAAAGTCGATCGGATCTTGATAACCACGAATGCGCTGGGTAATTTCCGCTTTCAGCTCATCGCTTTGTGCATCAAAGTTCAACAACGCTTTCGGGTGAATACCAATCATCTTATTGATGATGAATTCAAGACGTGCCAGACCAACACCTTCGTTCGGAATCTGAGCGAAGTCGAACGCACGATCCGGGTTGCCAACGTTCATCATCACTTTGGTGGGCAGCAATGGCAGTTCATCCACAGCAGAGCGCTTAATTTCAAACGCCAGCTCACCCTGGTAAACATAACCGGTTTCCCCTTCCGCACAAGACACGGTCACTGTGGTACCGTCGGTCAGACTGTCTGTTGCATTGCCACAACCAACGATGGCCGGAATGCCCAATTCACGCGCGATGATCGCCGCATGACAGGTACGCCCACCACGGTTGGTGACAATGGCCGACGCTTTCTTCATGACCGGTTCCCAGTCCGGGTCCGTCATGTCCGTGACCAGCACGTCCCCTTCCTGAACCAATGACATCTGATCCAGTGAATCCACCAGACGCACAGCACCGCTGCCGATACGCTGTCCGATTGCTCGGCCTTCGACCAGCACGTCCGCCTTGTTGTTCAGCTCATAGCGCTCGATCACATTCTGTTCACTTTGCGACATGACCGTCTCAGGGCGCGCCTGAACGATGTATAACTTGCCATCGATGCCGTCTTTCGCCCACTCGATGTCCATCGGACGCTGATAGTGCTTCTCAATGATCATTGCCTGTTTGGCCAGCTCTTTGATCTCGTCATCGTTGAGCGAGAACTGGTTCCGCTCTTGGGCCGAGGTATCGATGATTTCTACCTGTTTACCAATTTCCTGGCTGTTGGCGTAAATCATCTTGGTCAGCTTAGACCCAAACGTCTTCTTAACGATCGGGTGCTGACCGGCTTCCAGCATCGGCTTGTGGACGTAGAATTCATCTGGGTTCACCGCCCCTTGCACCACCATTTCGCCCAGACCCCAGGCAGAAGTAATGAAGACAACCTGATCAAAGCCCGACTCTGTATCCAGTGTGAACATCACACCTGAAGAGGCCTTGTCAGAGCGCACCATACGTTGAATACCGGCCGATAGGGAAATACCACGGTGATCAAACCCCTGGTGCACCCGGTAAGAAATAGCGCGGTCATTAAACAAAGAGGCATAAACGTGTTTGGTCGCTTCCAGCACCGCGTCGATGCCTTTGACGTTCAGAAACGTTTCCTGCTGACCAGCAAACGAAGCGTCTGGTAAGTCTTCAGCGGTCGCAGATGAACGCACTGCTACTGAAAGCTCAGTGTTACCTTCAATCAGAGTAACGTAGTTGTCGCGGATATCCTGCTCAAGATCAGCAGGGAACGGGGCTTCTAATACCCATTGACGAATGGTGGCACCTGTCTTACGCAGAGCGTCCACATCATCAACGTCCAGTTCATCCAGCAGCGAGTGAATGCGTTCGTCCAGACCTTCATGGTCAAGGAACTGGTTAAACGCGTATGAGGTTGTCGCAAAACCGTTGGGTACCGACACACCGGCATTGGCCAGATTAGAGACCATTTCGCCGAGTGACGCATTTTTACCGCCGACCTTATCGACATCTTCCATGGATAGGCTATTGAACCAGAGGGTGTTCTTTTGCATGTCTTTCTCCAGAAACATTGCAGCTTTTGTAGGGACTAAAGGCAAACGATTACGTACGAGCTGAAAAAAATTCACAAAGAATGTTTAAAGCTGTGGGGGACGTAATTGAACGCCGGGTTTTATTATCTGTATTATGTGTTACAT
>NZ_WXWP01000400.1:0-14724 GCF_009904765.1 Vibrio sp. V39_P1S14PM300 | reverse complement strand
CTTTAACACCTCCCAGCGCGACCGTTGTGCTAAGATGTGATTCACTAACAGTTGGTAAATTTAACCACTTCTCTGAGGTCCACGATGCAACAGAACCTAATTGGCGAGTCTCCACGCTTTCTGTCAGTGTTGGATAAAGTATCAAAGCTGGCGGCAATCGATCGACCGGTGCTCATTCTGGGCGAACGCGGTACCGGTAAAGAACTGATTGCCCAGCGTTTACATTATTTGTCTAAACGCTGGGATCAGCCGTTGGTGTCGCTTAACTGCGCCACATTAAGTGAAGGCCTGATTGACTCAGAGTTGTTTGGTCATGAAGCTGGCGCCTTCACTGGCTCCAAAGGCCGGCATCAGGGCCGCTTCGAGCGCGCGGAGAATGGCACTCTGTTCCTGGATGAACTCGCCACCGCCCCTCTGCTGGTTCAGGAAAAGCTGCTGCGGGTCATCGAATACGGCCAGTATGAACGCGTAGGGGGCAATCAGTTGCTCAGCGCCAATGTACGATTGATTTGCGCCACCAATGCCGACCTCCCAGTTCTGGCGAGTGCCGGGGAATTCCGCGCTGATTTATTAGACCGTCTGGCGTTCGATGTCATTCATTTGCCGCCACTGCGAGCGCGCCGTGAAGATATCCTGCTTCTGGCCGAATACTACGCAATCAAAATGTGTCGCGAATTGGATCTGGCGCTGTTTGTCGGCTTCTCTACCCGAGCCATTGAGCAGTTGTTGGCTTATCAGTGGCCGGGCAATGTACGTGAACTGAAGAATGTGGTCGAACGGGCAGTGTATCAGCATGGTATCAGTGACGCACCAATCGACGAAATCGTACTGGATCCCTTTCAGGTCGAGTGGCAGGAAGAGACAAAAACGGAACACCCTGAGAAACCAAACGAGCAAGAGTTCAGCTTTCCGATGGACTATAAACAGTGGCAAGAACATCAGGATAAGTGGTTGTTAGATCAGGTGATGGAAGCGGCTAAATTCAATCAACGCCGCGCAGCAGAACTGCTCGGGCTCAGCTATCATCAGTTCAGAGGCATGATGCGTAAATACGACATGACCGGGCAAAAATAGACAATTTTTTGAGGAATCCCCTTTCTACTCAATGTTTTTGTGCGTTTTAGTGATACATTGGCAAAAATCTGGGGCATAATATCAGGCTTTGTTCCGCCGTGAACCACTTTACTGTTCTTTCTATGAAAGCGATCATTCGACTGACACTTGGACTATGTAGCCTCGGCCTGCTGGCTGGCTGTGGCGACAAAATCGACCATAGCAAGGTACGCCAGACGGGCTTTGTTTATTGCGGTCAGGGTAGTCCGGACACATTCAACCCACAGCTGGTCGACAGCGGGATCACCTCTGAGACACTGAGCCCGCAGCTATTTGATACGCTGCTGGTTCTGGATCCTAAATCTCACCGGCCCATCGCCAATCTGGCGAAAAGCTGGCGGGTCGATGCGTCCGGGACGCAATACACTTTCACCTTACGCCAGGGCGTCTGGTTTCAGACCACCCCATGGTTTACGCCGACCCGCACGCTGAACGCAGACGATGTCGTGTTCAGCTTCCGCCGTATTATCGATTCGTCGCACCCCTTTCATTACGTAGGTAACGGCCAGTATCCCTGGTTTCACGGCATCGGCTTCTCCAACCTGATTCAGGAAGTCCGCGCGCTGTCTGACTCTGAAGTATTGTTCATCCTCTCCCGTCCGGATAACACCTTTTTGTCGAACATCGCCACCAGCCACGCTGTGATTCATTCGAAAGAGTATGGCGACGAGTTGGTGATCAACGACGAAAAGCCGTTGATGGACTCACAGCCGGTTGGCACCGGGCCATTTTATCTCGATGACTATCAGGTCAACGATCTGGTGCGTCTCAAGCGCAACCCAACCTACTGGAAAGGTCCGGCGAAAATGGAGCAAGTCGTCTTTGACATCTCCCACCGCGGCACTGGTACACTGGCGAAACTACTGCGCAAAGAGTGCGACGTACTCAATTCGCCAATTTCAAGCCAGTTGCCAGTCATCGAGCGCCAGCCAGGGCTCGATTTGGTGGCCAAACCGTCAATGAACATCTCGTTTATCGCCGTGAATACATCGCATCCGGCACTCAATGATAAGCGGGTGCGAAAAGCACTTAACTTCGCCATTAACAGGCAGAACATTCTTGATTCTGTGTATTACGGCACTGGCCAGGTAGCGTACTCGGTATTGCCACCCGATTCCTGGGCTTATCAGAAAGACACCATTCAGGTTCGTTATGATCGTAATTATGCCATCGCTCTGCTGCGTGATGCCGGTTACAAAAATGGTCTGGAACTGAATATGCTGGTACCGCTTGAGCCACGCGCTTACAACCCGAGCCCCCGGAAAACAGCAGAGTTGATTCAGGCTAACCTGGCCGACATCGGTGTCAAAGTGAACCTGTTGACCGATGATCGCTTTAACCGTAAAGAAGCGGTGGAGCAAGAGCACGTTGATCTCTTCTTAACTGGTTGGAATGCCGCGACCGGCGATCCGGATAACTTCTTCCGGCCACTGCTGTCATGCGATTCCGAACGCGCCGGGCTTAACGTGTCATTATGGTGCAACAGCGATTTCGACTTCTTGCTCGATCTGGCACGGGAAGTTGATCGGCCTCGTTACCGCCTCAATCTTTACAAGCAGGCACAAAACATCCTCAATGAGGAGTTCCCGGTGATTCCTTTGTCACACGGGATGCAATTTCAAGCTAAGGACAAATCACTGGTGGGCTTTAAAATCAGTCCGTTTAACTCTCAGCCTTTCGACCTGGTAGAGAGGGCTAAATAGTATGTTTGTGTATACGATTCGTCGCTTCAACCTGTTTATCATCACGCTGTTGATTCTGACCATTGTCGGCTACAGCCTGTTGCGCCTCGATCCCGAGTCTCCCTGGGCGCTGCAGGATTTCTGGCAAGGCTGGGTGTCCTACCTGCGCGAGTTGATCCAATTGAATTTCGGTGTGAACAAAGCTGGCACGCCTGTGATTGAAGAACTGAAAATCGTCTTCCCTGCGACGCTGGAGCTGTGTTTTATCGCTTTCATTGTCTCGCTGCTGATTGGCATCCCACTGGGCACCATTGCCGGCATGAAACCGGGAAAATGGCTGGATACGGTGATCTCGTTTGTCTCCATGTCCGGTTACTCAGCGCCGGTCTTTTGGGTGGCGCTGCTGCTCATTATGGTGTTCTCTCTCCACTTTCAGATCCTGCCCGTATCCGGTCGTTATGACTTACTGTATGAAGTCGAACATGTCACGGGGTTTGCTCTGATTGATACCATGCTGGCCAAAGATATCTACCGCGCACATGCACTGCAAAGTGTCATTGAACACATGATCTTACCGTGTCTGGTTCTGGCGCTGGCACCAACAACCCAGGTTATTCGCCTGATGCGTACATCGGTGGCGGAAGTCATCACACAAAACTACATTCGGGTCGCTCGCATCCGCGGTCTGTCCAACTATGAGATTGTGACCCAACACGTGCTGCGCAACGCCATTCCACCGATCATCCCGAAGATTGGGGTTCAGCTCTCAAGCATGCTGACGCTGGCAATCATCACGGAATCGATTTTCAACTGGCCGGGCATCGGCCGCTGGCTGCTGGACGCTCTGGCTAATCAGGATTACGTCGCCATTCAGGCAGGTGTGATCGTGGTTGCGACCTTAGTTCTGACCGCCAACATTCTGTCTGATTTGATCGGCGCGATGGTCAATCCGCTGGTAAGGAAAGAGTGGTATGCTAACAAATAACATTTATCAGGAAGAACGCATCCCGACTCAGTTTGAGCGCTTCTGGCGCAGTTATCGGGCCAATAGCCTGGCGATGTTCGGCCTTTGGTGCCTTGTCTTGCTGCTGCTCATCACTCTGTTCTCTCCCTGGCTGACACCGCATGATCCACAAGCTCAGACTGGCGAGCTATTGGTCCCGCCCTCCTGGAACCCAGCGGGCACCGTTGATTATTTCTTCGGCACCGACGATCTTGGCCGCGATATCCTGTCACGCCTGATCAGCGGCTCACAACTGACCTTTGGCGCCGCAATTCTGATCACGGCTATCGCGACCGTAGTTGGCTGTGCGATCGGTATTCTGGCCGGCATGACCAGAGGGTTGTTGTCCAGTACGCTCAATCACCTGCTGGATACCGTGATGTCTATCCCGTCACTGCTCTTAGCGGTTATTTTTGTAGCTCTGCTTGGTTTCGGGGAATTCAATGTCCTGTTGGCGATTTGCCTGGCTCTGATCCCCCGATTCATCCGTTCGGTCTACATAGCGGTGCATAATGAAGTCGAAAAAGACTACATCATGGCGGCACGATTAGATGGCGCCAACGATTTTTATTTGCTGTGGAACTCTATTCTGCCGAACATACTGATTGTGATCGCGCATGAGATTACTTTTGCTCTGTCTCTGGCTATTCTTGATATAACGGCACTGGGTTTTCTCGGTCTTGGTGCACAGGCACCAAGTACCGAATGGGGCGCCATCATCGGTGACTCTGTGGAGCTGATTTATCTGGCTCCATGGACGGTGACACTGCCCGGCCTGGCGATTATGTTCACTGTTATTGTTGTCAACCTGGTCGGCGAAGGCGCCCGCCAAGCGTTGAATGCGGGGACGGAATAATGCCACTTTTAGATATTCGACACCTGACCATTGAAATCGATACCCCACAGGGCATGGTCAAAGCAGTCGACCGTATGAGTATCACCATGAGTGAAGGTGAGATCCGCGGCCTGGTGGGCGAATCTGGCTCAGGGAAAAGTCTGGTAGCAAAAGCCATCGTAGGTGTCTGTAAAGACAACTGGAAAATTACCGCTGACCGAATGCGGCTCGGTAACATCGATCTGTTGCAACTGACGCCCCGAGAGCGACGCCGGGTAATCTCACGTGACATCGCGATGATATTTCAGGAGCCCTCCACCTGTCTTGACCCTTCTGAAGAAGTCGGCAAGCAATTGATCGAATCCATTCCATGGCGTGCTTTTGAAGGCAAATGGTGGCAACGGTTCGGCTGGCGAAAAAAACAGGCCATTGCCCTATTACACAAGGTCGGCATCAAAGACCACTCACGGATCATGAACAGCTACCCGTATGAACTGACCGATGGTGAGTGTCAGAAAATCATGATAGCAATGGCGATTGCCACCAAGCCTAAGCTGCTGATAGCCGATGAGCCGACTAACGACTTGGACCCGATTACCCAATCGCAGATCCTGCGTCTGCTCAGCCGGATGAACCAAATCAACAATACGGCGATCATGCTGATCGGCCATGACCTGACGACCATTACCCAGTGGGCGAACCGCATTACCGTGATGTATTGTGGTCAGTCGGTTGAGTCCGCTGACACCGCCAAAATTCTCTCTGCGCCAAAGCACCCGTACACCGCTGCGCTGCTGAAAGCGATGCCCGATTTCAGTGACTGGATTCCGCACAAAGAGAAGCTGCAGTCACTGCCAGGTTCGATTCCTCCGCTCCAGCACCTGCCGATTGGTTGCCGCCTAGGGCCTCGCTGCCCATACGCACAACGCCAATGTGTAGAAAGCCCGCATACGCGCCGGGTAAAAAACCATAAGTTTGCCTGTCACTTCCCGTTGAATATGGAGAAATCGAAATGAGTGCGCTGCTAGAAGTCAACAGTCTGACGAAAGACTTTGTGACCCGCAGCGGATTGTTCCGCAAAAAAGTGCATCACGCGGTAAAGCCGGTCAGCTTTACGCTTGAAGCAGGTCAAACGCTTGGTTTTATCGGCCAGAATGGCTCAGGCAAGTCAACGTTGGCACGTATGCTGGCCGGGGTTATTGAGCCATCTTCAGGCGACATTTTCGTTAATGGGGACAAGCTGGAACATAAGGATTATTCCACACGCTGTAAGCTGATTCGGATGATTTTTCAGGATCCCAATACCTCATTGAATCCGCGTATTCAGATTGGCCGGATTCTCGAAGGTCCGCTGAAACGAAACACCAACATGCCGCCAGAAGCGCGCATAAAAAGGGTCAAAGACACTCTGCGGCGGGTGGGCTTATTACCAGAGCATGCCTACTTTTATCCGCAAATGTTGGCGGCCGGTCAGAAACAACGGGTATGCCTGGCTCGGGCACTGATTCTGCAACCCTCAATTATCGTGGCCGATGAAGCGCTCAACGGCCTGGATATGGCGATGCGCTCGCAGATCATCAACTTGTTTCTCGAGTTGCAGGAAGAGATGGGGGTATCGTTCATTTACGTATCCCAGCACATTGGGATCATCAAACACATCACCGATAAGATCATGGTTATGCATGAAGGGGAAGTGGTTGAATTCGGCGAGACACTCGATATTCTCTCGAACCCGCAGCACATCATTACCCAGCGCATGGTCGAGAGCCACTTTAACAAAGCGCCCTGTTTTAAGTAATCGCAGCACATCCGCCCGGCATAATAAAGGCTCCATCAGGAGCCTCTACTACATTGACAGATTACGCCAGTTCAGCTTGTAGCCATGGCCAACCCTGCTTCTTACGACTCAGGGTATTCTCCATCATCAACTGGCCATTCTGTTCATGTTTTTCCAGTTTAGACGCCCACTCACCCTTGTAGATCAAGCGAGTTTGAGCTGTCGTGATGTCTGTCAACATCACCGCCGCAAACGCCAGTTGATCTTCCTCGCAGCGACGTTGCAAATCCGCTTCCAGTGCTTCGATCATACCATCCACCTGATCCAGGGTTGCCAGTTCAACCTGACCAACCACTACATCACGGCCGTTGAATGGGTAGGCTTTAAGATCTTTTTCAACCAATTCCGCCGCCGACAAGCCTGCAATGTCCGTTTTTGCGATCAGCAGTGCTTTGATGAAGCCGTCAAGATCGGTCACACCAGCGATCTCTGCCAGTGCGTGTACCGCTTCTTCATCTTTTGGCGTGCATGTCGGAGAGGCGAAACCCACGGTATCTGACAAGATGGCCGACATCATCAGAATAGCTAACGGACGCGTGATGGTCGCTTGTTCCATTTTGAACAGGTTAAACAAAATGGTGCAGGTACATCCTACTGGCCAAATCCAGGCTTCCAACGGATTCGTGGTCATCACATCACCCAGACGGTGATGATCGACAATACCTAAGATTTCCGCTTGCGCAATGTCATCCGGCGCCTGAGCCAGATCCGTGTAGTCCACCAACCAGACTTTCTCACCGGCCACACTGGTGCACAGCTCAGGTTGATCGACTCCGGCTGTGGCGAGAATGTGTTGTGTCTCACGGTTGATTTCACCTTGACGAACCGGCTTCGCGCTCAGACCACGAGCTTTCAGCAACTCAGTCGCTACCAGAGCACCACAGATACTGTCACTGTCTGGGTTCTTATGACCTACCACTAGAATCATGTTATTTCCTGTTATTTGATGTTGTCCCTGAACGGCGGAAACCATCAGGGTAATTGCTCACAAAGGCGGCTACTTTACCTGAAAACGACAGATTGTCATTGTCTGAGAGCAAGAAAAATGTGACGGATTGGCGGTCAAAAAAACTATTGCGAATGATTATCAATTACCTATAATGAGAATAATTCTCATTATAGGTAATTGCGTTGCGTATGCTGACAATAACTCTTCCCCGCTGGCTGTCGGTTTCACAGTTTCAGCTCGCACATAAACGGTTAATTTTACCAGCATTGTTATCCGCCCTGCTGTTAGCACAACCGACACGGATGGTGACCGTCACGACGTTATCTGATGCTTTTTGGGCAGTCTCCTGTTACGTGGCCTTTACCCTGGCGCTGTACCACTACCTGGCCATTGTAATGAGTGGCAAAAACCGCCTTGTCGCGCTGTATCAGAGCTCACGCTCAGGCCAGGTTGTATTGGCCTCTCTGCTGGGTGCCTTGCCCGGGTGTGGCGGTGCGATTGTCGTAACTACTCAGTTTGTCAGTGGCCGGGTCGGATTCGGCGCAGTCGTCGCGGTGTTGACCTCAACCATGGGCGATGCGGCCTTCCTGCTACTGGCGAGCGAACCAGTGACCGGGTTGTTGGTCATCACGATTGGTATTGCCGTTGGATGCGTCTCGGGTCTGACCGTGAATGCCCTTCATCGCGACGATTTTCTGCGGCCAGATCCCCCTTTAAGTGCACAGACCTGCCAACGAGAGGCGTCCCATACTCCACTTGAACAGACCGCCATTAATCTGCAAGGCGCATTCTGGAAATGGTTACTGCCTCCGGCAATGATCGTGGCATTTCTGGGATCTTTTCAGGTCGACGTCAATCATCTGTTGGCATTGCCGGGCATGACCATTGAATGGTTAGGCGCGCTGTTGGCGGTAGTGAGCACGTTACTCTGGGCGCTGACGAAAGAGATCCGCGACTACGAGTCAACCGTATCGGAAGACAACAAGCTGGTTTCGTCTCATCCGCTGCAAAAAACCGCTCAGGACACCAATTTTGTCAGTGCCTGGGTCATCGTGGCCTTTCTGATTTTTGAGTTGTCCGCGCACTTTACCGGTGCCAACCTGGCCACGCTATTTTCGGGCTGGGGATGGCTGCTTCCTTTGATGGCCGTGGCCGTTGGTATGCTGCCAGGTTGTGGCCCGCAAATCCTGGTCACCAGTTTATACATATCCGGTGCGGTGCCTTTGTCTGCACAACTGGCGAACGCTATTTCCAACGATGGCGACGCACTGTTCCCAGCCATCGCCATGGCGCCCAAAGCGGCCCTGATGGCCACTGTGTACTCGTCAATTCCTGCCCTGTTGGTCGGTTACGGTTATTTTTTGATGTTTGAATAACTCTGATTAAGGCCCAGATCTGAGTGCACTCAGGCGGTAATAATCGCGCGGCTCGATAAACCGGCCTGCAACGGAATTTCCATGATCTGTACGGGCTCTTCACACAGCTTTTCACCACTCCAGTAATCGTACCAATACACTGGGTGATCCGCGGTCAATACCACATCCCGCGCACTCTGCTGATAATTAAACAGACAGTGCAAATCGTTGCGATCGGTGAGTTTCAAAAATGCATGATTAAGGCCGAGTGCGGTAAAACGGGCCGCTTCCTGCGTGTGCTTATGGCGGATCATGAGTTTAGCGAGTGATGTTTTGGCAAAAGAAGTCAGCTCAGGCAAGGGATCCCCCGACAACAGCAAACCACCACACGCCAACAACACATTACGGTGAAACTCGTAATACTGCCGCTCCGTCGCCTGATTCGGCAAGGAAACCAAAGTGGCGCAATCGGGATCGATCTGCCATAGCTGACGATGTTGCCAACTGCGAAAGAAGGTTTCTTTCGCAATTTGTTCAAAGCGACGAGGATCCCGCTCCACGTCATCAGAGACACGCATTGCGTCCACCAGCCCCAGCGATGGCCACATCGGTGCGTTGCACCCCAATAACCAGGCATCGCCCGCGCCCTGTGCTATCGCTGCCATACCCATTCGATATGCTTGTACACCAGTTACGCCGCTTTGCCAGCGGCGCCCTTTGAGCGTCCCCCAATAATTCGCATCCAGCTTAAACAGCTCCACACCCCACTCTTCACGCATGGTGCGTACCACCGTTGTCAGGTGCTCTTGCACATCGGGGTTAGAGGTATCGAGAATGTACCAGGGTGTGCAGCGCCATCCTCCATAGGTGACGTCTTCCGCTTTCAGCAGTGAGCCGTCCGGTTGGCGCACAAACCAGTCCGGGTGGTTTTGAAACACTTGTGACTCCGGCTGAGCAATAAACGGCGCCAACCAGATGGCCGGCTTCTTACCCCGGCGGCGAATATCCTGAATCAAGGCTTTCACGCCGGAAGGGAACTTATCAGACGGCGTCAGCCAATCCCCCATGAACGCCTGATACCCGTCATCCAGCAGAACCCACTCCAGCTTATCGAGTTCATGGTTCATGTGTTCGACATTGTCGAGAATATCCTGCTCGGTCACATCGGCGTAGTAGGCATACCAAGAACACCAGCCAATCGGCGCAGTCTGTTTGACGCCTGCTCTGGGAAAATGATGGCCCGTAATCCGTTCTGCGTACTCGCGCAACAAGCAGGATAATGACGTCGCAGACAACACCACTACCGATTCCAACTGGTTCGTTTCCCAGTCTTGCGGACAGGTGTACTCACCATCCAGATAAGCGGTGATGACTGGTTTGCCTTGCTGCTCACTGATTTCAAAATAGCCGGCAAAACGGTAGCAAGAGGTGAACCCATACAAGGTGTAACCAAGTGAATCTTCAACCAACAGATAGTTGTAGTAGCGTTTGCGAGCCTGATGGGAATAAATCCGATAGCTAGTGCTGTTGTCCGGGCAACGTCCAATGTCGATGGGGTGCGCAACGGTTCCCGAAGTTTGCGCCAACATCTGAAAGCCGTCGCCGAGCAACACCGCACTTGATTCACAATCAAACGAGCATTGGAACAGCGGATACGCATCGGACAGCGCGTCATTGGACAAGCCAGAATAGGTAAAACTGACCTGATTGCCTTCCACCTGTGCGTGCAGATTCGAGTTAAGCACCTCAAGTTCACGATGGTTGGCAAGGGTAAGGAGGTAAGACATGGCAGTGACCAAAAACATATTAACTGTTTAAATTACAGCACCCTGCCCGCTACTTGTCTATTTGAAACGCTGTACAAATAGTTACCCCGGTCACGCTTTTTTCCTTTGTACCCCTGCCGGAGACACAAAAGTGCCGGCCCAAAGGCCGGCATTTCAGCCACTAAAGAAAACAGGATTAAGCCACTTCGATTGGCCCGCCAAACGCGGTGACAGGCGGCACTTTACCGCTGAATTTATCAAAGTCGACAATACAGGTATTGGCTGATGTGGCCTGAGCCAGTTCAGACGAACCTATATCCAGTGTCAGTGTATTCGGGTCGCCATAAGTACATATCGCGCCTTCTTTTTCATTCAGCGGTCCGTACCAGGCGCCCTCTTCGATGCGGATAACACCTCGTGGATAACTGTCACTCAGAACCGCTCCGGCCAGCAATTGGCCGCGGCCATTGAACACTCGCACCAGGTCTCCGTCCTGAATGCCTTTGGCTTTGGCGTCATCCGGGTTGATGTAAACAGGTTCGCGCCCTTGTACCGCATAACTCGCACGGAACGCTTCAGATTCACACATCTGTGAGTGCAGACGTTTATCCGGATGGCATGACTGCAACCAAAACGGATACCGCTCTGAGCCAGGCCCGCCGTGCGAACGTTCCGTTTTTTCAAACCACATCGGGTGTTCCTGACAGTGCTGGTAACCAAAACGCCCAATTTTACGAGATGTAATCTCGATAAAACCAGAAGGCGTCCCAAGTGCATTAAGCTCCGGATCATTGCGAAAATCGGCATGGCGAACCCAGGTTTTGCCTTCACCAAACTCCAGGACACTCTGCTGCCAGAATTGCTCGAATTCCGGCATCTCGAACTTACCGTCATTGGCTTTTTTGCAATCGTTATATAACGCGCGCACCCACTCCATCTCATCCATACCACGCGTGTATTCTTCGTGGCGGCCAAAGCGGCGTGTCAGCTCAGTAAAGATCTCAAAGTCGGTGCGCGACTGGAACAGCGGATCGACCAAGCGATGCATCGCAATGAGCCCTTTTCCTGAATACGATCCGTAAGAGTCAATATCATTACGCTCCCACTGTGTACAAGCGGGCAGGACGATGTCGGAAAAACGGCAAGTGGCGGTCCAGTTGAAGTCGATCGTAACGACGGTTTCCAGTTTACGAAACGCCTGCTTCATCTTGTTACGATCCTGATGGTGGTGCCATGGGTTATTGCCGGAAATTACCATCATTTTGAAGCCAGGGAGCGTGACCGAATTACCGTTGTGGTTGATCTTCTTACCCGGCTCCATCAGCGCATCAATCCATCGCGCTACGGGAATGGTGCGGCTGTAACCATTGAAATCGTTATTGTCCCATTTCGGCTTACTGCCCTGATCCAGGTTGCGCGGAAAACCGCCCGGACCGGCGAAGCCAGTTGATGGAACACCGATACCGGAATAGTGGTGACCATAAGAAATACCGCCACCAGGCAAACCAATCTGGCCGACCATTGCCGCCAACACCGCCCCCATCCAGTAAGGCTGCTCGCCGTGCTCCTGACGCTGAATACACCAGCCAAACAGTAACTGAGTGCGGCCTTTCACCAAAGAGCGGGCAAACTGACGAATCGTCTCCGCCTCCACCCCGCAAATCCCCGCCGCCCACTCAGGGGTTTTCTCTACTTTGTCTTTGGTTTCCCCCTGTACATAGGTGATGAACTCATTAAAACCCAGGCAGTAGGTCTTGATAAACGCTTTGTCGTACAACGCTTCGTTATACAAAACATGGGCCACCGCCAGCATAAAGGCGACGTCCGTTTGTGGATTGATATACAAATGGTCGTTTTGCAAAAACCGTTGCGTCTTGTTTTTGACCGGATCGACCGAGATCACTGTGATTTCACCCTTAGCAACTTTCTCTTTGAGTTGATCCAAATAGCCGTAAGACTGGTGCGTTTCACAGTTCCAGCCCACTTGCAGGTTTTTCACCGGATCGTTCGCCCACAATACAATGGTATCCGAGTTGTTGAGGATCTCCGGCCAGGATGTCCCCTGAGCGTAGACTTCTGTCGACCCCAGTACGTAAGGCATGATGGTCTGCCCGGCGCCGGTCGAGTAATCGCCAACTTTGGTGATAAAGTTGCCGTGCATATTGACAGCACGCTGCATCATCGCGGTACAGTTGTGGAAAGATCCTGTCTGATTCCAGCCGGTTTGACCGGCATGTAAGGCCCAAGGGCCATACTCTTTCTGTACCCGCTCCAGCTCGCGGTAAAACAGATCGATGGCTTCATCCCAGGTGACGCGCACAAAGCGGTTGTTCCCCCGGGTATCAGCGCTGTATTTGTGCTTTTTCAACCAATCCAAGCGTACCATCGGATAACGCACGCGCGACGGGTTATAGATAATCCCCTGAATACCATTCAGCATGTCCGTGGGGTGAGTATCGGTTTCCAAGGGTTTGATCGCCTGAACCTTACCTGCGTAGACATGCGCACGGAACGCGCCCCAGTGTGAGCCGGACACTTTCCAGCTGCCGGTCGTTTCTGCCGCGCTTGCCGAGGCTGACGCCAACAGACTCGGACCGATCACAGAGGCCGCGCTAGTAGCAGCCACACCTTTAAGAAAACTTCTACGTGTAATCGCCATTTCAGTTACTCCATCTGACGCAGATTAGTGATGACCTTCAGAAAAATCTGAAGAGTGCTTTTGCAGGTATTTCAAGACCAGGGCTTCGGTGTCAGTATCAAAGTTCACAAACGCCAGCATACCGTCAAACATACCAGGCCAGGTGTTGGCGTCGAAATGGTCTTCTTTAGGCTGGGTATGGCAAACGGAACAGTTCGTTTTGTAAGCGGCACCGGCCTTCTCCCATACGGGCGTAATATCGTTCAGCATGGCTTGTTTCTTCATCCATACTTTGGCGGTCACTTGCTCCCAAGGCAGGCCGGTCAACTCATCCACTTTCTTCTCACCTTTGGTCACGACCGCGTCACTCAGCGCTGTATCTTTCAGCAATGATGCTGTGGCGATGTTCATGCCGAAATCTTCCTGAATCACGCGGCCAAAGCCTTTGGCTTTGCGCCAGCCAGAGATTTCAACCGCCACCATCTCACCTTTGGTATCCACCACCGTGACGGCGGAGGCCGGATTGAGCAGTCCCGCTTCCACTGTCGCGTTTGCATCTTCATAAACCGGCAGATGACGCACGCTGATCAAAGTGGCCCCTTTGGCGTAATCCGTATTGGAAGCAAGTGCTTCCAATTCACCGACAATACCAGCTGCACTGTCCATATTTTTCGGCAGGTTATGCGCTATCCCTTTGTGGCAGTCGAGACAACTCTGATCTTTTTCTGCCGCCTGTTTCATCTGAATGCGCGCCGTCGGTGACATCTGCTCAAAATCCATCGAGTCATAGTTATGGCAGTTTTTGCACTCTAATGATTTGTTGGCCGAAAAACGGTCCCATTCGTGTTTCGCCAGTTCAATTCGGTGCTCTTCAAACACGCCTTCTTCACCATAGTTGCCAAATACCTGGGCAAACACTTCTTTGGACGCCTGCATCTTGCGTGCGATCTTATCTGTCCAATTATGAGGAACGTGACAGTCAGGGCAGGTAGCCCGAACGCCAGAATGGTTCTTCCAGTGGACGGTTTCCTGCAGTTCCACATAGACGTTGTCACGCATGGTGTGGCAACTGATGCAAAACTCTTCCGTATTGGTGGCTTCCAGCGCCGTATTAAAGCCACCCCAGAAGATGACCCCGGCAATAAAACCGCCCATAGTCAAAACACCCAAACTGATGTGGACGGCCGGACGAGTCAGGGTATGCCAAAATTTAACGATAAATGCTTTCATGATCGGTTCTCTCAATATTCTCGATGAAACGTAGTGCGGCGTATCTACGGTTATCCGTGTGCACCTGGAGGTCCGAAGACAAACATTTGCAGCATCCAGACAATGAATCCGTACCCACCGACGAAAGCGACGCTTAGAATAGGAAACAAAAGAACAGTGATGAAGAGGAACGCCTTCCACTCCAAAGCGCGTTTTTCTCCGCCTTCTTTTTTATTAACATTGCGCATACATTTTCCCGTATTATTTTTGGAAGCATGATTTATTTGATAGGCAGTGGCTGACTACCCACTACAAGTAATAAGGAGAAATGTTAGAC
>NZ_WXWP01000360.1:0-20746 GCF_009904765.1 Vibrio sp. V39_P1S14PM300 | reverse complement strand
GGGTAGAGATAGCTGCTCTGCTGCACGCTTGGTGTGCCAGTTGCACGCATTCAGGCAATCGAGAATAACGGTTTTCTCATACTCGCTCACGGCTTCTTTAAGACCTCGGGAGAAGTCTGTATCGGCTTCATCAAGGTTTTTGGGATCCACAGTGAGAGTTTCCTGAGCCAAAGTTGGCAATGGCTGCTCTGATACCAATGGTGTCATCAGGCCTTCACCGATTTCTACTTGCGTGATAGTTTCGAAATCAGACAACAACACCGCGCGTTCTACGATGTTTTTCAGCTCTCGGACGTTACCCGGGTAGGCATATTCCAATAACTGACGTCGTACATTCGCACTGAGTCCTGGCGCCTGAGGCAGCCCCAGAGAGCTTGCACTCTGCTGCACGAAGTGTTCGGCCAAAGGTAGGATATCCGCTTCACGTTCGCGCAAAGGCGGTAACGTGATAGGGAAAACATTCAGGCGGTAAAACAGGTCAGCCCTGAATTCGCCGGATTTGATTTTCTCCATCAGGTTGCAGTGCGTCGCCGCGACGACACGAACATCCACTTCTATCTCTTTGCTGGCCCCCACCGGTCGGACTTTGCGCTCTTGCAGCACGCGCAGTAATTTAGCCTGAAGTAGCAGCGGCATGTCGCCGATCTCGTCCAGGAACAAGGTACCACCGTCTGCTGCTTCAAACAGTCCGACCTTGTCTTTGTCTGCACCAGTGAATGAGCCTTTCTTATGACCGAAGAGCTCAGACTCCAACAACTGCTCTGGTATGGCCGCGCAGTTTTGCACGATCAACGGTTGCTTTGCCCGGTCGGAGTTTTCATGAATGTATTGAGCAATCACTTCTTTACCGGCGCCGGTTTCTCCGCGCAGCAGTACGTCTACAGGCAGGGTGAGCACTTTATCCAGACGGCGCAAAACTTCAAGCATCTGCTCGCTTTCAGCAATGGGGCCGTTGTACTGGCCTTGCTTGCGTTTTTTAAGCTGCTTGTTTTCCCGAGCGAGGGCTGCGTTGTCTGCACTGAGGTTTTTGATCATATGCCCGTACTCTTCCAGCCAGAAAGCCTGACGAATACTGTTCGCTGCGATATGACAAAATGCCGTGAGTGCTGATTCGTTGTCGATCACACTCAAGTCCATCAACGCCAGCAGGCCGATGGTTTTGTTGTCATCGTCCACCAGAGGCCAGGCAAGCAGGTTAGTACTGCGCAAACCAAGCTTTGCCTCGGTTTGGTAAATCGTCTCGCAATCGTAACCATTGTACTGGTACAACTCATTGATTAGGACGACTTCGCCATTCTGGATGGCGTAACTGAACGGGTCGTTTTCGCTGGCTAAATCTAAGGAAAGGGGTTTCCACGGATGGGCGGAGAAAGCGGTTTCGTTGTGGTGGACAATACTGGGGATCAGTGCTTGTCCGGTCTGATCCAGAACGTAGATGATGCCGTGTTTGGAAAACGTCATCTGCCGGGCAGCGGTTAACACTGCGTCTAAAGTTTGCGCTAACTGAGAGCGATCAGCCAGAGACTGGCTGATCGCAAGTAAAGCACTACTCAGATCGTTCTGATTAGCTGAACGCATAAGACAGCGTTCCCTGTTCATCGACAGAAACGGTGATCTGGGTATGCGCATCGTCTTTGTCGTGAACCAGCAACTGCGTTGACAGTTGAGGCAGCAACTGACGGTTGATCACGGCATCAATGTTACGTGCCCCAGTTTCCGCCAGACGACAATTACCCAGAACAAACTCAACCAGATTGTCGTCATAGTTCAGCGTCAGTTTATGATGATTTTGCAGACGCTGAGACACTTTACCCAGTTTATGATGAATAATATCGGTCATGGCGTCGTCAGACAGAGGCACGAATGGCAGAACAGACATACGCGCCAGGAGAGCAGGCTTGAAGTGCTGATTCAGGGTCGGGCGGATAGCTTCGGCAATCACACCCGCTTCGATCTCTTTTGACTGTTGAACCAGAGATTCAATTTCATGCGTCGCCAGATTACTGGTCATGATGATCAGGGTGTTTTTAAAGTCGATCGCACGACCTTCGCCGTCGTTCAGCGTACCCTTATCGAACACCTGATAGAACAGATTCAGTACTTCTGGGTCGGCTTTTTCTACTTCGTCCAGCAGGACTACAGAGTATGGGCGTTGACGGACGGCTTCGGTCAACATACCACCTTCACCGTAACCCACATAACCCGGAGGTGAGCCGATCAGGCGGGATACCGTGTGCTTCTCCTGGAATTCTGACATGTTGATGGTGGTCATGAAACGTTCACCGCCAAACAGCTGGTCTGCGATGGCACGGGCAGTTTCGGTTTTACCCACACCGCTTGGACCAACCAGCAGGAAGACACCGGTAGGCGCATCTGGGTTACCCAGGCCGGCTTTAGCGGTTTGGATGCCTTCTGCCAGTGCATCAATTGCAAACTCCTGGCCTTTAATGGTTTGAGTCAGATTGTCTTTAAGGTTCAGCGTGGTCTCAGCTTCATCCTGCAACACTTTACCCATCGGGATGCCTGTCCAGTCGGCAATCACGTGGCTGACTTCGTCAGGGCCAACTTCAAAGTGTACCAGTGGATTCCCGCCGCGAATTTGCTCAAGTTGTTCCTGACAAGCCGAGATCGCGATGCGTACCGCTTCTTCATCCATTTCTGCGTAAGGAGAAACGTCAGCGTCTTGATCGTCTTCTGTCTCTGATGCGGGCTCATCTGATACCAGTTCGTGAAGACGAGCACGCAGTGCGATCATCTCTTCGATCTGGTTCTTTTCGTTTTGCCATTGGGCTTCCTGTACTTCCAGCTCTGCACGGGTTTCTTCCATGGCCGCTTTTAGATCAGGAATGGTTGCCAGACTATGCTTATCACCTGTTTGTTGCAGAGCGTCACGTTCCAGCGCTTCCAGTTCACGGGTTTGCGCCGCCAGCTCTTGTTGCAGCGTTTCTACAGAAGCAGGTACCGCATTCAGGCTGATGTTGACACGCGCACAAGCGGTATCGAGTACGTCGATCGCTTTGTCCGGCAGTTGACGACCGGAAATGTAACGGGCAGACAGAGCAGCAGCGGCAGTAATTGCGTCGTCACGCACGTACACGTTGTGAGATTTTTCATACGCCGGGCGTAGACCACGGATGATGAGTGCGGCTTGCTCCGGTGAAGGTTCGTCGAGTTTCACTAATTGGAAACGACGGGCAAGCGCCGGGTCTTTTTCGAAATACTTTTTGTACTCAGACCAGGTTGTGGCTGCGATAGTTTTGACTTCACCGCGGGCCAGGGCGGGTTTCAGCAGGTTTGCTGCATCGCTGCCGCCAGCCTGATTACCACCGCCGACCAGAGTATGGGCTTCATCGATGAACAGGATAATCGGTGTTGGTGAGTTCTTTACTTCATCCAGAACGGCATTGAGGCGCTTTTCGAATTCGCCCTTTACGCTTGCGCCTGCTTGCAGCAGACCCATATCCAGGCCGTACAGTTCCACTCCTTTCAGGTTGTCAGGCACTTCGCCCTGGACAATTTTGAGCGCCAGGCCTTCTACCACCGCGGTCTTACCTACACCGGGTTCACCCACGGCAATCGGGTTGTTTTTGCGACGACGGGCGAGGATATCGACGATCTGACGAATTTCCTGATCACGGCAGAATACCGGGTCGATTTCGCCTTTACGTGCTTTACCGGTGAAATCAGTAGTGAATTTGCTCAACGCAGAGCCTTCTTCACGTGCCTGAGTTTTCTCGGATGTTGCTTCACGTGCTTCCAGCGACTGCGACGTGAGTTCCGCAAAGTTACGCTTCAGGCTGTCTGGGTTAACGCTTTCAAGAATCGACGCGTAACCGTGTTGGCCGTAACGCAGTGGGTTACTGACCAGAGTCAGCAGCAAGGCGCCGGTACGAATCTTAGTTTCCGAAAGATCCAGAGACGACACCAGCCAGCTTTCCTGCAGCCATTCGATCAACAGAGCCGAGAATACAGGTTTACCGCCGTTACCAGTTGGACTGGAATCCAGTGTTGAACGAATGGACTGGCGTAACAGGTTTTCAGAACAGTCAAAATGCGCAAGCAGGACGTCAATATCACTGTTTGGGCGTTCAAGCAGGCTAAGCAGGTAGTGCTCGATTTGAACTTCATTGGCCTTTTCTGATACAGCCAGCGCTGCTGCATCTTCTAGCGCAACTTTTGCGATAGGGTGCAGACGTTGTATTAAAGAAGAGAGATTAATATTTATCATTGTCGTTTCTGAGCTTTTAGATTGTATAAAAGTGGGCGAGATTATACTAAACAATCGAGTGTGGTTTTTTTTATCCGCTAATTTAACTAGTCAATTTTAGTTATTATGTTGGTGGCTTTTTCCACAATTTAAATATACCTAAGCAGGCTTTCGGTGTTTGTGAATTAATTGATGGGTAAAGTAACTGAAGTGGTAGTTAATATGACTTTTTTACCTCAGTGGAATGCCGTTATTTTCTCTTTATCGCCGAGGAACAATAAATTAATATGGGAGAACAAGATTTTGTTTAAATTTCTAAAATCTTGTAATTGTGTATAGTGTGAATAAGATGGAGCTTTTGCTAAGTTATTGTAATTAATCTTGTTTTAAAGTTGGCATGCTGGTTGCATTGTTATATTGGGTCGCGGTGATAAGCGATTTGGTGAATGTAAATAATATAGAATTTTTTAAGAAGGAAATTTCAATGCCAACTCCAGCATATATGTCTATCAATGGTGAAACTCAAGGTCACATCACTAAAGATACTTTCTCTGCGGATTCTGTCGGTAACACTTGGCAAGAAGCTCACGTAGACGAGTTTCTGGTTCAAGAACTGGATCACGTTCTGACTATTCCACGTGACCCACAAAGCGGCCAACCAACTGGTCAACGTGTTCACAAACCAGTTGTAGTAACTAAAGTTCAAGACCGTTGTTCTCCACTGCTGTTCAACGCGTTGGTTTCTGGTGAGAAACTGCCTGAGTGTCAGATCCGTTTCTACCGTACCTCTGTACAAGGTAAGCAAGAGCATTACTACACTATCAAACTGATCGATGCTCTGCTGGTTGACGTGCAAACTCGCATGAACCACTGTCAAGACGCTGCAACTGCAGACCGCGTGACTGAAGAAGTTCTGAAGTTCACTTACCGTGCAATCGAAGTGACTCACGAAAACTGTGGTACTGCGGGTAACGACGACTGGCGTGCTCCACGCGAAGCGTAATAGCTATCGCGGTACGTATCAGGGCCAACATGATGTTGGCCCTAACTCCTTTATTAGTATCAGGTAAAAGATATGGTGAATGACGTAGAGTTTAAATTTGAAGTCCTCGGGACAGGACATGAGTTTCGGGTTGAGAGTTTTCAGGTAACGGAAGAACTGTCCAAACCTTTTCATGTCAGCCTTTCATTACTTTCACTTGATGCTGATATCACATTCGATGCATTGATTCGAAAGCCAGCTCTGTTGACCTTGTATGGTCAGGGAGCGGGCTCTGCGCGTTTGTTCCACGGTGTTGTCAACGAGGTTCGTTATCTGGGGCAGGGGCGACGCTTTGCACGGTATCAAGTCGTGTTGGTTCCACAGTTTTGGTTCCTGACTCAGCGTCAGGATTGCCGTATTTTCCAACATAAAGCGGCGCCGGATATTATTTCTGAAGTGCTGGACGACGCGTCGGTCACTGACTATCGTCTGGAGTTATCAGGGACTTACCCACCAAAAGAGTATGTGCTTCAATATCGTGAAACAGACAGCCATTTTGTTCAGCGTATGTTGGCTGAGCATGGTATGTGGTATTACTTTGAACACACTGAAGCCAACCATACGATGGTGATCGTCGACAGCAATGACGCCATTGCTGAACTGCAAAGCACCCCGCTAAACGCGTCTTACATCGGTCCGATCGTTTACCATTCGGATGCTGGTGGTGTGGCTGACCGCGAGCACATCTTTGATCTGGAGTTGATCAATCGCGTTCGAACTGGTCACGTGACGTACACAGATTACAACTATGAACAACCGAAGATCCCTCAGGAAATGGCATCAAATGGTGACCTTGATCCGGATCTAAAACTGTTTGATTATCCGGGCCGTTACGGGGACCCTGCGCAAGGGCAAATTCGTGCGACGGAATGGATGGCTGATCATGTCGTAGAGAATCAGCAGATTGAGGCCTCCAGTAACGTGATGCGCCTTACTGCGGGTTACAGTTTTAATATCGGAGAGCATCCTCGCGCGTCAATTAACCGTGATTTTACCATGTTGGCAGTGACTCACCATGGTCATGATCCTCAGGTTCATGAAGACGAAGCGAGCGGCATGCCAACGTCATACCACAACCAGTTTGTGTGTATTCCTCGTGATATTGTTTTCCGGGCGCCAAAGCTGCCAGCACCTATGGTCGATGGCCCTCAGACGGCCGTTGTAGTGGGGCCGGCTGGAGAAGAGATTTATACCGATAAGCTTGGTCGGATTAAAGTTCAGTTCCATTGGGATCGTTACGCGAACAACGACGAGCACGCCAGCTGCTGGATTCGTGTCAGCCAGTCAATGGCGGCGCCAACCTGGGGTGCGGTGTACTTGCCACGAATTGGTCACGAAGTTGTGGTTACGTTCCTGGAAGGTGATCCGGATCGTCCGTTAGTGACGGGGGCCGTTTACAACGGTCTGCACTATCCTCCGTACTCGCTGCCGGAAAACAAAACACGGACCACTTTCCGTACTCAGACGCACAAAGGCACTGGTTACAATGAACTGAGTTTTGAAGACGAAGCGAACCAGGAAGAGATCTATATCCATGCACAAAAGGATATGTCGACCAAAGTTCTGAACAACCGTTATCGTGACATTGGTCAGGATGAGTTTCTCAAAGTCGGCCGTCACCAGACGAATGAAGTCCACGGCGACCACAAAGAGACGATTGACGGGCATAAGACCACACAGGTGAACAGCACCTTTACGGAGACGGTAGAGCAAGACGTTACCGTCACCTATAACGCCAACGAAACTCAGTACGTAAAAAATAACAGCAGCCTTGAAATTGGTGACAATCGTACCACCAAGATTGGTAAAAACGACGATCTGGATGTCGGTGAAAACAGCAACCTGACGGTTGGGGCTTCACGCTCTTCGGACGTTGGTGCGGATGACAACCAAACGGTCGGCGGTAACCTGACGGTTTCCGTCAAAGGCAATACCTCATATAAGGCAGACGGGGCCACACAGATTATCAGTGGTGAAAAAATTGTACTCAAAACCGGCGGCTCGTCGTTGGTGATGAGCAGCGACGGCACGATTAAACTTTCTGGTACTTCAATTACCATCGATGGCAGCGCTAAAGTGGTTGTGAAGGGTGGTAACGTAGCGATTAACTGATGAAACAGACACAAACATTACTAGAGTCCTCTCTGGAAACGGAAACTACACAGCAAGCCGAGCAATCGGCTTGCTTTTCGCGTTTTGGACGCATTGTGGCCATCAATGAATCACTGGATAGCGTAAAGATCGATTTCGAAGGCAATACTTTCGGCCAGCCCATCACCGCCAGACTCGGACGTATGTTTCGCAAGGTGGAGCTGGATATGGCGGTGACCAATCAACTCAATTGTAGGATTGAATTCATTAATGGTGATCTGAGCTTGCCAGTTGTGACGGATATTTTCTTCTCGATCCTGAATGATTCAGATGAGTTCGTCTTGCGTGCCGACAAAATGGTCATTGAGGCCTCTCAGGAGCTGGTGGTACGCAGTGGTGAAACCGAAACTCGTTACAGTGGGCGTGATAACCGCGTTACCACCAAAGCGAAGTATGTCACTTCTCAGGCCGAAAAAGCTCAAAAAATTCAGGGCGGCACGATCGCCATCAATTAGCCGTCATCAAAAAGAAGTAAAGAACGGAATGCGACAAAGAATTGGTGTAGAACAACTGAAATCGCCGTTGTCAGACGGTGAGATCGAGCAGGCATTAGCTGCGGTAGAAAAAGCCGTGTCAGAACTGGATAAACTGGATCCGGCATGGCTGTCGTTTTGCCGTGACAAATCGATTTTAGCGATCGAAAACCTCAGTTTCTTTCTCAGACAATGGCTACGCCTGCACCAGCAGGGATATCCCAGTACCGAAAACGACTATTTGAGAATCATCGAACGGCAGATGGGCGAGTTGAAACAGGTTTATGTTGCCTTGTACAAGCTGGCGCCCGGATTGGTTTACGAGTTGCAACAACAAGCTCCAGAAGTGTTTGTCTGGTTGATGTTGTCAGCAGAATTTGGCCAGGAGAAAACCCATCTTCTGAGTGGACTAAGTACCAGTCAGGATATTTCGCGCGAAATGGCCTGCATGTTGGTGGTTCAGTCAAAACTGATGCATCTCGACTTGTATCTTGCGGGCTTGGTTGACGGCAAAACGAAACTGGCAAAAGGCACGTTTGACTATTTACGCTTACGCCAGACATTGAGCGTGTCACTAAGTAAACGCTGGCTGAAAGAAGGAATGATCCCGGAGCGAACTGTGCATCCGGTATTGGCGACGTTTGATGTGGCGGACAGTATTGAATGGATGGAAGAGAATCTGTCTGGTGAGCAGAATTTATTTGAACGCTTGCTGGTT
The DNA here is from genome assembly GCF_009904765.1 of Vibrio sp. V39_P1S14PM300. Taxonomy (NCBI): domain Bacteria; kingdom Pseudomonadati; phylum Pseudomonadota; class Gammaproteobacteria; order Vibrionales; family Vibrionaceae; genus Vibrio; species Vibrio sp. V39_P1S14PM300. Next base: position 12,155 of record NZ_WXWP01000360.1, on the reverse strand, counting down.
AAGCAAGATCGCAACACCTGGTTCCGCCAGTACTTCGGAATCCAGCCAGATGCACTGCCTTCCGAACAAGTGAATACGTTCGCTAAGTTACTCGAACTCAAAGAGTTTATGCAGTTTGATTTGTCTTCGCCTCAGGCGCCATTTCATCTGGCGTTAACTGGTGAGCCGGAGTGGGCATACAATGTGCTGGCGGCGTTGCAGGATATGGACGAGGAAGACGGTGAGCGCTGGTTAGACTCGCTGCACGTTGTTTATGGAGAAAGCTTTCCACTCAATCCAACCGGACTTGGGGTTGACTACGAATGGCAAGATGCTCTTGAGATACTGGATGAATGGGTCAGCGATGGCCATCACCAACTTCATGTACCGGCTCGCCTTGGCTTTGCGCTTTCTTATGATTCGACGCTGGCAGCCCTGCAAACCGCGACCATACCGGAAACGTACCGAATCTGGCTATGGCGTCAACTGTGCTTGCATGCCCGGGTCTACATCCCCTGGCACGCCACTATGCCTGAAATTCAGCAAGCATGGATCATCAGTAAACTGAAAGAGATACCATCGGCTTCCGAACGATTTAACCTAAGGAGTCATCATGCAACTGTGGGATATTGATGAGCATCCGGAACTGGAAGTTAAAGGTCGATTCCAACGCGATCATAACGGGCATGAGGTCTGGGTTCTGACGGCAAAGCGTCAGTGGCGCTGGATAGAAAAGCAGTGGATGGAAGAGCGCGCAGAGCAAGTCTTCGATGATCCCGTTTATCTGGGGGAGGCGGGCTTTTCAGCGATGCAAGTGGATCATGATTTTCCCGTTTACAAACAAAACACCGATGTCGTTGTGTATGGGAAAGCACGCGCTTATGCAAAGCGACCAGTCACCTATATGGAATGTCGGCTGTTGGTAGATGGGCATATCGATAAAACGCTTGCGGTGCATGGTTCGCGTCATTGGGTCGAGCACGCTGGTAGTGTGACGATTGCCAAGCCTCAGCCATTTATTGAACGGGATATGGACTACTCGATGGCGCTCGGTGGTGATGAGCGCAACCGGATTGGTGGTGGTATTGCAGACAGCAATCGAGAGTTGCTGGAGCAGAATGTACCCAGCGTGTTTTATCCAAAAGAAGACTGGTCGGCTAATCCGGCGAAAGTGAAAGTGGCAGGCTTTGGCCCGGTTCCCCCGTTTTTTGCCCAGCGCTTTCGTTACGCCGGAACATTCGACCAACAGTGGGAAGAGGAGCGCAGACCGCTGTTACCACTCGATTTCGATGGTCGTTTTTTCCAGTCGGCACCCATTGACCAACAGTGTAAGGGGTACCTGCAAGGTGGAGAGCGAATGATGCTCAGTGGTTTTTCTCACGACGATACACTGTCGTTTCGTATTCCAGCTGAGCAATACCGTGCTCGTGTGATGTTCGGAGACGAACCTGTAGTGGCAGATATGCCGATTTATACGGTTTTTGTGGATACAGAGCAGCAAATCATTACTCTGGCTTACACGGCCGCGTTTCCTTGTCAGGGGCAAGAGCATTTACTGACGACATCACAAATTCTGGATAGTTTTGATACTGAGGAGACGGCATGAACAACCGCCTGGGTCGTTACGTTTTAGTCGGCGACGTTATTACGCCATCTGGCATGAATCTGGATATTTCGCTTGCGGTGGCTCAGGCGGATTTGGCTCGTTTTAGTCAGCGTGTTGATAATGGCGGCTTAGATCGCTACACCTATGCTCGGGTTGATTTCTGGCTGGGTGAAACACTTCAAGACAAAGTACAGACAGCTGTGGCTACGTTACTGGATTCACTCTTAGGTAAGTTACCGAAATCACTCAAACCGATTCCACTGTTGCTATCACTGCCAGATAAAGTAGACGCGCAACCTTTGGTTGATTGGCTGGAGGAGAGTCAATATGACAAGTGGATCTCGCAGATCGACACTTCTTACAGTGGATCCGTCACTCTGCTCAATGAAGCCTTTGCTAAGCTTGACCATCACGACGCCTTGTTATGTGTTGCTGTTGACTCTTTGGTGGATGATCTAGACCAACTGATCGAATCCGGGGTCGTGATGGGGAATAAAAACCCCTGGGGTGTCATCCCGAGTGAAGGCGCAGCAGGTTTGGTGGTGACGAAGAAAAACATTGTCGACACGCTAAAGCTGAAACCCTTATCGCATATTGGCTACACAGCGCGTGAGTCTGGGGTTTCTGATCGCCGAGGAATGATGAGGCTGACCCGCAAGGCAGCGAAAGCCTGCGATCACCTCGGCAGTATCTACAGCGACATGAGCAATGATCGAACCGATACCGAGGACTATGGATTTGCGATCGGTGCCCGGGCTGAGCAATTTACGAATCCACAAAACCCGTTTTTAATCAATGAGCTGTGGGGAACACTCGGTAAGTGTTCTGCGTTGGCATTGATGGCGACGTTCAATCACGTTCACCGATCGACAGCGCCGGCTTCGCTGATGTTGTTTGGCCGAGATGGTCAACGTGCCATTATGCAGTTGGAGCTTTGTGGGTGATTGAGAACTTAGTGATAAAACGGTAAGTATATCGTTGCCTAAACTGGCATGAATATTCCGTTATTTATCTCTTTTGTGAATGTAATTTAACCCGTCAAAGCGAGTGTGTATTTTTAATTTAGGATAGTGAATATCACTAAATTGATAGATATAGCGTTCGTTTTATTTTGCAGCGTTGAAATAGACATTCCACACTAATTAATATGCCTCACTAATTATTATTTTAAGTTGGCTAAGAGAATAACGTGTCTGATCAGCAGGGATCAACCAACGGCTATATTAATCGTCTGGTTGTAAAAGCTATTGAAAAGAAAAAACATCATGAACAACATGTGGCAAACAAGAATAAGCCCAAGTTGGAGTATGTTCTATTCTCTCAATTCGACGTCCTCGATACCTTGCCGTCTAAAAACGGTAAAACAACGGTGTACCATCTGGCAAAGAAAAATGAACCAGAGAAACAGGTATGCTGCAAGGTTGTAAACGAGGAAGCGCCTGAACTTGCACGCGCAATGCTTATTGGCGAAGCCAGCCGCCTCGAGATATCCCAACACCCGAGTGTCGCGGAATTTATCAAGGTTGGTCATGAGTTTGACCGTCCTTATTTGATGTACGAGTGGATTACCGGTGAATCCTTAGCGGAGAAAATGACCCGCCATTCATCCAAAGGCTTTCGCCACGATCATATTGCCTGGCTGATTTATCAATTAGCTGGTGCGCTGGAGTACATGCACACTCGCGGTGTTTGCCACCTCGATATTAAACCGTCGAATGTGATTGTCGGTGAAGATGACAGTGTTCGTCTGATCGATTTTGGCGCCGCACGCTACACCGACGAGGCCGAAGGTCATGCGGAAGCCAGCTTGCAATATGCGTCACCTCTCTATCTTGAAAGCGGTGTTGCCAAGCCCCAGGATGACGTTTATTCCCTGGCTCTGTTAACCGGACATCTGTTTTTGGGTGCCATTTACGGCAATGCCTGGTGCCAGCAACTGACTCAGCGTAAGCGCCCGCGCTTAATTCCAAAACATGTCTGGTTGTTAATTAAAACGGTAATCAATAAGCCACGCGCTCACGGTTATACGGCCATTTCGTTTGCACAAGATCTAGCGAAGATCGATGCAGATGCGTTGAAAGCTGACAATAGTGCGCCGATATTTACTAACCTGAGAAACGCGGATCTGGTGCTCACCCAGCGCCGTGGCTCAGACAAATTCGCCTTTGGTCGTTTCAAATATCTGGAAGCCGCCATGGTTGCCAGTGTTGTCGCTGTCACGGGTACCTACTTATATGATGCTTCACAACCGGACTGGCAGCCAGTACTCAAGTCTGAGCTGGTCAGCCCGGAGAAAGTCGTACGCACGATCAAACCCGCACAAACCGCCGCATTCCTTGCTCAACCGCCTTGGAAAATTGAGAACGCCCTGAGCGATTCTTCAAACGATCTGGTTACCATGGCGCCTTACCGTGAAGCTTATCATGTGCAACAAAAGAAGCTGTTGGAAGTGTACGAGGATTATAAAGCGGCACTGTATGAGCAACGTGATGATGCCTCACAGTTACCAGGTTATCTAGGCGACATTCGTCGTGATCTGGTCAAACTGCGTGAAGAGCTGAACCAAGACGGTGCCTTGTTTCCACAGGCTGATCGTAAGTTAACGGATGTTATGTCCAAACTAAATACGGTGGCGCTGCAGTCCCAGACCTTGACGGATTTTCTTGGTAAGAAAGATGATCAGCTCGCCCAACAGGTATTGGATGGTAATGCCGAATACGTCGATCAGTACATCAAATACGCCTGGCAATCACATCAAGCTGAGGCGTATTACTACAGCCAGATTCTACCTAGCCTGATTCTTGACAAAGTGTATGCGTCGGTCGATGACAATGCCAAGAAGCATTATTACTCCAAAGCGATAGCTGAAGTTGAAGCTGCCCGTAAGTTCTTTGGTAATACTGCTCAGCTCAATGCCAAAGCTCGCGAGCTGCGCGTCGCCAGAAGTGAATTTATCCTATTTAGCACGGTGACAGAACAGAACATATATGAGCCTCAGAAACTGAACGCGGCATTAAACGATTTGGAACAAAGCGCGCCGAAGAAATTTGATGAAGTGAGTGAGTTGCTTAATCGTATGGCGTCACAAGCTATTCAACAAAGCCATCAGAAATCGAAGCCTGCTCGTGGGGCTTTAGCGATACAGCGTGCGTTGCTGGATTACAACGTAGATGGCAGGAGCTAAGCATGGAATTGATTGCAATCGATAGCTTGTTGGCTCCGATCAGCGATGCTTCGCCATGTGGTGATGATGCACGTTACGAGTTCAGCTATGAAATGATGGAGTCGGAAGTTAAGAAATTCGGCTCATTATTCGGGGAGACGGTCGACTGGAATATCGTTAAAACCAACGCTGTTGAAGTTCTCAGTCATCACAGTAAAGACCTTAAAGCGTTATGTTATCTGGTTCGTGCGCTGGTGGAAGAAGCCAATGTGGATGGGCTAGAACAGGGCCTGACCCTGTTAGCGCGTTCGATTGAAAGCTTTGGCACTGGTCTCTACCCAAGCCGTAAACGCGGTCGTGACGGTGCAGTAGAGTGGTTAAATCATCAGATCAAACTGAGCCAACCGACGCTCGAGCAAGAGGCGTTAAGCTGGGAGCAACTTTCTCGTTGTAATGATTTAACGGAAGAAGTGCAGCGTCATTACGATAACGTCTTCAGTGATTCAGAAGCGGACTTCTACGAAATCCGTACCTCGATCAATGCATTGATGCAACGTGCGGGCTCTGACGTGGCACCGCAAAAGGCGCCCGTCGCAGAAGCGCCCGCCGTGACTCCCGTCGCTTCTGAACCGGAACGTGCACCAGAGACGGCACCGGTTAAAACGGCGCCTGTTGCGGCACCGACTCCACCTCCGGTCAAACCGCAGCGCAAAGAAGTGGACGTCGATACCGACTTCTCTTCACCGACGGCTTCAAAACGTACGTTAAAGAAAGTGGCCGAAACGATGTTGGCGGCTGAGCCGACTGTGCCGCTGTCTTATCGGATTCATCGCCACCTCACCTGGATGGACATTGATGAACTGCCGGATCATCAAAACAACGTCACGCCGTTGAGCCTGGCGGTATCTTCTGATCAACAGTCGGAATACCGGGACAAAGCTAAACAGGAGAGTGACATTGATACCGTTAAGCGACTTGAGCGCACCCTAACAGATGCGCCGTTCTGGTTGACGGGTCATTACATGGTGTTCCAGATGCTCGACAATCTGGAACTTCATGAGGCCGCTCAGGCGGTCAAACAAGAGACGCAAAAATTTGCTAAGTCTCTACCGGGCCTTGAAGCCCTTTCATTTAAAAATTCTGTTCCATTCGCTGATGAAGCGACGCTTGGTTGGTTGTCTACAAGCGATAGCATGTCTTCTGGTCAACAAGTGGTGATGCCAAGCATCGTCATTGCAGAAGATGATTCATTGTCGATGGACGATGTCACCCTCGAGAATTTGGGGGAACGTGTGGCAGAGGTTGCTCGTCGTCTGGAGCTTGATAGCTCAGGACGAGGGCAATTTATGTTGCATTTACAAATGGTAAAAGCCTACCACGGCGTAGGATTATTTTCTCTTTGCCTGCCTTATCTGGAAAAGGTCTGGACAGTGCGTGAGGAAATGGATCTTGCCAGCTGGGAACCACATTTGTCTTTGCAATTGGATTCTCTTACCGAGAGAACCCTCAAAGAGCTGTATCCATCTAAGGAGCAGTTACCTGCAAAATATCAAGAGTGGGAAACAATTTATAACTAGTAACACGATTAGATAAGGAACTAATTATGTCACGCGATGGCTCGGTAGCTCCTAAAGAGCGAATTAATATCCGTTATGTTCCAGCGACTGGTGATGCGCAAGAAGACGTAGAACTGCCGCTGAGTATGATGGTTGTTGGTGACTTTACTGCACGTGCAGATGAGACACCAATCGAAGAACGTACGCCTATCAACATCGACAAAGATAACTTCAACGAAGTTCTGGAAGGCTACTCGCCTAACGTGAAAGTAAACGTTGATAACCGTCTGAGTGATGAAGAAGGTGCCCAACTGGCAGTCGATCTGACTTTCAAAGACATGAAAGACTTTTCACCTGAAACTATTGCTAAGAACGTCCCAGAGCTGAACGGCTTGTTGGAACTGCGTGAAGCATTGGTTGCACTGAAAGGTCCACTAGGTAACGTTCCTGCGTTCCGTAAGAAGATTGCAGCAGTACTTCAGGACGAAGAAGCACGCAAGAAACTACTAGAAGAGCTGAGTCTTGGTGGAAACCAAGATGCGGATAAAGCAGAGTAAGAGGATATTATGACGGCAGAAGCTCAAGCTCCAGAACAAGAAGCAGCCCTTGCGGAATCAGGTTCACTTCTGGATAGCATTCTAAACGAAACGCGCCTTAAGCCTAGCGATGAAGGTTTTGATGTTGCTAAGCGCGGTGTTGAAGCGTTTATCGGCGAACTACTAAGCAACAGTGCATCTGAAAAAGTTGACCAGTCTCTGGTTGACCTGATGATTGCTGAAATCGATCAAAAATTGTCTACGCAAGTTGATGCAATCCTGCACAATGAAGAAGTTCAGGCAATCGAATCAACTTGGCGCGGTCTAAAGTATCTGGTGGATCACACTGACTTCCGCGAAAATATTCAGATCGAACTGATTTCTGCGAAGAAAGACGAAGTTCTGGACGATTTCGAAGACGCTCCGGAAGTGGTTAAGTCTGGTCTGTACAAGCAGATCTACACTCGTGAATACGGTCAATTCGGTGGTAAACCAGTTGGCGCGGTGATCTGTGATTACCAGCTTTCTGCTGCTACACCAGACATCAAACTGATGGAATACATGGCGAACGTAGGTGCGATGTCTCACGCTCCGTTCATCACGTCTGCTTCATCGAAGTTTTTCGGTCTGGACAGCTACGAAGAGCTGCCTAACCTGAAAGATCTGAAAGCGGTATTCGAAGGTCCTCAGTACGCTAAATGGCGTGGTCTGCGTGAACACGAAGATGCTCGTTACCTGGGCCTGTGTACTTCTCGTTTTATGCTACGTAATCCGTACTCAGTTGAAGACAACCCGATCAAGGCGTTTGACTACAACGAGATGGTGACTGACAGCCACGACCACTTCCTGTGGGGTAACTCTGCGTACGCGATGGCGTCAAAGATCAGTGAATCGTTCGCGAAATACCGCTGGTGTCCGAACATCATTGGTCCTCAGAGCGGCGGTGCGGTATTTGACCTGCCAGTATACAACTACGAGTCAATGGGTCAGATCGAAACTAAGATCCCAACAGAGATCCTGGTTTCAGACCGTCGTGAGTTTGAACTGGCAGAAGAGGGTTTTGTTGCTCTGACCATGCGTAAGGGTTCAGACAACGCAGCGTTCTTCTCTGCGAACTCTATCCAGAAGCCAAAAGTGTTCCCGAACACGCCAGAAGGCAAACAGGCTGAAATGAACTACAAGCTGGGTACTCAGCTGCCATACATGTTCATTATCAACCGCCTGGCACACTACATCAAAGTTCTGCAACGTGAGCAGATCGGTTCTTGGAAAGAGCGTTCTGACCTGGAAATCGAACTGAACAAGTGGATCCGTCAGTATGTTTCTGATCAGGAAAACCCGCCAGCAGAAGTTCGTGGTCGTCGTCCACTGCGCGCTGCGAAAGTAGAAGTGTCTGATGTTGAAGGCGATCCAGGTTGGTACCGTGTATCAATGTCTGTACGTCCTCACTTCAAGTACATGGGCGCAAGCTTCGACCTGTCACTGGTTGGTAAGCTGGATCAAAACTAAGATCGTTTCATTATCAATAAGAAGCGGTCAGTGCAAGCTGGCCGCTCTTTTTCAGAGTTCAGTATGGAAAAAGGCTATCGTCTTCTGGAGCGTATCGAGCTCGGAGAACCGAAAAACTGCTACGAAAAGGTAGTATCACATCAACATTTGGTTGAATCCATTCATATACACCTCGCGGACTTACTGAATACGCATGCGGGGAATGCAATGATAGACAATGACTACGGTCTGCCGGATTTCAACGATGTGCTGTCCACCAACACCAATCTGGTGCGCCATATTCAGCAGAATATCCGCACGACGATTGAAAAGTTCGAACCACGATTAAAAGGCATCGAAGTGTTTCACCGGGATGATTTTCACAACCCGTTGCAACTCAGCTTTGGCATCAGTGGTGAAGTGACGCACAACGGCGGCAAAGTGCCTATGTCTATCAATGTGTTCATGGGTGTCGACGGACAATTTAACGTTTAGTCTTAGGAGCAAGCTTTCGTGAGCAGCAGTAAATATTTTCAGGATGAGCTGACCTACCTGCGTGAAGCAGGCAGTGAGTTTGCCAAATACCATCCCAAGCTAACCAACTTCCTATCAGAAGGAACCTACGATCCAGATGTTGAGCGTCTGATGGAAGGCTTCGCGTTCCTGACCGGACGCATTCGGGAGAAAATCGACGATGAGCTACCGGAGCTGACGCAGTCGCTGATGACGCTGCTCTGGCCGCATTATATGCGCTCTGTGCCGTCGATGTGCATTACGGAACTGTCACCCCATGTCGGGAGCGTGACTGAGCGGACGGTGATTGCTCGTGGTGCTGAAATGGCCAGCGAGCAGGTTGAAAGCACGCAGTGCCTGTTCCGGTCGTGTTATGATGTCGACTTATACCCGGTCCGTCTGACCGGAATTGAGCAGGCGAATAGCCGGACCAGCTCAACTGTGGATGTGTCTCTGTCGACAGAGCATGGCCTGGAGTTGTCTCGTCTGAAAATGGACTCACTGCGCTTCCATTTGCACGGGGAAGTGCATATCACCCGCACGTTGTATCTCTGGCTGTTCCGGTATTTGGATTATGTTGAACTGGATGTCGGTGGTGGTTACAAGCATCGCCTGCGTGCAGATCAGATCAAGCCGGTTGGGTTTGCTGAGAATGAAGCGATCTTGCCGTACAGCAAAAATTCCTTTTCTGGCTACCGGTTGCTGCAAGAATACTTCTCTCTGCCTGAAAAGTTCATGTTCTTTGATGTTACAGGTCTGGAATGGTTAAAAGGTATTCCTCAACGATCGACACTAAAGTTTTCTTTTGTATTTAAACGTGCGCTGCCATCGGAAGTTGTGCTGAAAGATAAGCACTTCAAACTGCACTGTACACCTGCGGTCAATTTGTTCTCTATTGATGCGGATCCGATTCGCCTTGAGCATCGTCGCAACGAATACAAAGTGCGTCCACAGACCAACAGTCAGGAGCACTTCGAAGTTTATTCGATTGAAGAGGTTCAGAGCTGGAGTAAAAGCGAGCGTCGGCGCAAGAAACTGATCGAATTTGAATCGTTTGAGCATCAGATCAATCAGCGTGACAAGCGTGAGTTCTACAAAACTAAGGTGGGCGAGCGCATCAACGGCCGTGGTCTGGAGCGCTATATTTCGTTCCACACACACGACAGCGGCATCGCTGATCTGGGCACAGAAACCGTTCTCATGAAATTGGTGTGCAGCAACGCAGACCTCGCGGAGCGACTGTCAGTCGGGGACATCACATACACCACTCACAAGTCGCCAACCTACGCTACGTTTCGCAATATCACTAAACCGACCCAGTCGGTCAGCCCGCAGATCAACGGTGAATTACAGTGGCAGTTGATCGCTAATATGTCACTCAACTACTTGTCACTGGCCAATATCGATGTGCTGAAAGTTCTGTTATCGACGTATGATTTTCATTCGCGTGTCGATCGTCAGGCTCACCGTGCGTCGATTCACCGTCTTGATGGGATACGCTCGTCGGAGATGGAGCCGATTGATCGTGTATTCCGTGGTGTTGCTGTGCGTGGTACTCAGTTTAATCTGATAGTGAACTCCAGCTACTTTGTGAACGAAGGTGACATGTTTCTGCTAGCCAGCGTGTTGAATGAGTTTATCCGTCTCTATTCGAGTCTCAACTCGTTCACGGAGCTGGAAGTCTTTGATGAGAAAACCGGTGAAGTCTACCACTGGCCTAGTCTCCCTGGTAAACAGACAGTGTTATGATCAATCAGATTTCAGATAAAGCTTACGAGTTCAGCTTTTTCCAGGCTGTATCGCTACTGGAAAAACACTATAAATCTGACAGCAGTGTCGACTTTAGCGGAGTCGGTGAGAACAAGTACTTTCATCAGGAACGCATTCGCTTTAGCGTGTCTGCCAGCCTGGCCTTTCCCAAGAGCGATATGGACTTTGTCACTCATATGGATATGGCCGGCGAAGCGTATACCCGGGTCGAGGTCAACTTTCTTGGTCTCCACGGCTCTAGCTCACCTCTGCCGTCCTCGTATACGGAAAAGCTGGCAGGCAGGGAAGAAGAAGATAACCCGGTTAAGCAGTTTTTTGACTTCTTTCATAACCGCTATGTTTCGATGGTTTATCGGGTATGGAAAAAGTACCGTTACCACATTCAGTATGAGAGTGGTGCTCAGGATCCGTTTTCCAGCCGTATGCTGCATTTGCTTGGCCTGTCCAGTGTCATGCAGGAAGCAGAAGCGGCGGATTTGGACAGAGCGAAGCTGTTGTCCTATGTTAACCAGTTATCCACCCGGACCCGTTCACCTAAACTAATTTCGGGTATTGTTGCGCACTATTTCTCACTGCCTAATGTGTACATTGAGGAGTGGGTGTTCCGCCGGATCGAGATACACCCTAGCCAGCGCAATCAGCTTAATCAGATGAATTGTCAGCTCGGACAGGACTTTCACTTGGGGCAGAGCATGCCGGACCTGGTGGGTAAATTTAATCTGTGTATCGACGAAATTGATTTCTCCACCTATCAGGCGTTTTTGCCAGGTAAGACGCAGCATGAGACGCTGGTGGGCTTGATTCGCTTCATCTTAAGAGACCCGATGGCTTGGGATTTAAAAATGCGAGTTAAGTTAGATACCGTGCCTCAGAACAGTCTTGGTCAGGGGGAAGGCAATGTGCTCGGACAGACGGCGTGGCTGGGTATTCCAACGGAAGATGATACTCAAATCCGGCTTATCGGTAGTGTATAACAGACGAAAAAAAACCGCCGTTTCCGGCGGTTTTTTATTATCGGCTTACAGGTTGGTGTAGTACGACCGTGGTATGCAATGACTTGATGCCATTAAAGGATTCAATCTCATTCGCCAGGTAATGGATCGACTGGAGATCGGGAGCCTCAATTAGCGCAATAATATCGTAGGTGCCACCTACGATACTGGTCGAACGAACCTCAGGAAGCTCTTTGAGAGCTTCCGTAACGTCATTTTTCTTACCCTTTTCACATGATATCAGCAGGTAGCTGGCTGCCTTACGTCCTTCGTTTTCTACGCGGATTTGAGCAGTGTACCCTTTGATGATCCCTGTTTTTTCCAAGCGGTTAATGCGCTCTGCGACGGCAGTGCGCGATAAACCGATGTTTCTGGACAAATTAGCAATGGACTCTCGACCGTTTGACAAAAGGTTAGACAAAATCTTACGGTCCAGCTTATCCAAGCCTTGTAGATTCATATTTGACATTATAATCCTGCCTTTGCGTTGCTTTTATTGTTATGTGTTTATTTATAATTAGATAGATTCGGGTAACGTAAAGTTGTACAGCT
>NZ_WXWP01000056.1:0-14904 GCF_009904765.1 Vibrio sp. V39_P1S14PM300 | reverse complement strand
CACATAGATCACAGCAACTTCATATTTCTTCATTATATTTGCCCGCCTGAAGCCCAAAAACCAAAAATAAAAGGAATTTCATATGAAATTGTATAAATCAGCGCTGGCGCTCTCCGTCGCTCTGGCATTGGCTGGTTGTAACGACAGCGACAACGATAGCCAGGTTGAATGCCAAATTGCGTCACCGTGTACGCAATTTACAGTCATGCATACCAACGATAACCATGGCCGTTTTTGGGAAAACGACGATGGCGAATATGGTATGGCAGCACGTAAAACCCTGGTAGATTCCATCCGTGAAGAAGTCGAAAACAAAGGCGGCTACTCATTGTTGCTGTCTGGCGGCGACATCAATACCGGTGTACCAGAATCGGATTTGCAAGATGCCGAGCCTGACTTTATCGGCATGAGTGATATCGGCTATGACGCAATGGCGGTTGGTAACCACGAGTTCGATAACCCGCTCAGCGTATTGGACAAACAGCGTGACTGGGCTGACTTCCCGATGCTGGCCGCCAACATCTATAAGGCCGACGGCAGCCGCTATTTCGAACCTTACAAAGTGTTCACGCTGGGTGACTTACGTATTGCCGTTGTCGGCCTGACCACGGAAGACACTGCGAAAATCGGTAACCCGGAATACATCTCTGAACTCACTTTCACTGACCCTAAAGAAGAGATTAAAAAGGTTATCGCCGAAATCGAGAAAAACGACGAAGCGGATCTGGTTATCGCTACCACTCATATGGGTCACTATGCAAATGGTCAACACGGTTCGAATGCACCCGGTGACGTGGCGCTGGCTAAAGCTCTAGAGGAAGGTCAGCTCGCAGCCGTGATTGGTGGGCACTCTCAAAACCCTGTGTGTATGGAAGCCGATGGGTCTGGCTACGATGCCGACTTTGAGCCTGGCGACGATTGCAAACCGGATCAGCAAAACGGAACCTGGATCATGCAGGCCCATGAATGGGGTAAATACGTGGGTCGCGCGGATTTCGAATACGCCAATGACGAACTCCACCTACTGAGCTACAAACTCATTCCGGTCAATCTGACCAAGGAACTGGATGACGGCTCTCGCGAACTGATCGGCGACAAGATCGAACCGAACCTACCGCTGAAAGAAAAACTGCAAGTGTATCAAGACGCAGGCCAGGATAAGCTGGATGAAGTCATCGCAAGTTCAGACGGTAAACTGGAAGGTGACCGCAGCGTAGTACGGAATCAGCAGACCAACCTGGGACAACTAATTGCTGTTGCCCACAAAGAAAAAGTCTCCGCAGATTTTGCCGTCATGAACTCCGGTGGCGTACGCGATTCTATTGCGGCAGGCGACATCACATACCGTGACGTGTTAACGGTACAGCCTTTTGGTAACCAAGTGACCTACAGTGAGATGACGGGAGCTGAGATCAAAGATTACCTTGGCACGGTCGCCACAATGCAAGTGGGTTCGGGCGCCTACGCACAATTGACCGGCCTGACCATGACCGTCGACTGTATGGCCAATACCGTTGATATTTCCGATATCAACGGTAAGGGCTTTAGCGACACAGCCACCTACTCCTTTACCGTACCAAGCTTCAATGCGGCCGGTGGTGACGGTTACCCTGAGCTGGATCCGGTTCAAACTGGTTATGTGGATGCCGATGTCCTTTACGGCTTCCTGAAGAGTAAGGGCTCTATCGCCGTAGGCGACTACACGCCTCCAGCAACCGTGACTTACACCAACACGGAAGATCCGTTAGCTAATGGCTGCTTGATCACTACGCCTTAACCGGGATCACACGGTAAACAATCAAAAAGCCAGCGCAACTAGCTCTGGCTTTTTACATCTGAACTTAAAACAGATCCCGTTGCGGACTTTCCGGTTCCACCGGTGATTGAGGTGTCAGTTTCCCCTGGCGGACTTTGCGTAAATAACGTTGTCGACACAATTTAATAATGTGCTGTTTTTCCGCCACGGTGTAGCTCAGCCAGTTAAAGCGCTCTTCCCTTTTGCGCATACATCCCTGACAGTAACCTTTATCGTCAACCGTACATACACCAACACAGGGGCTGGGTACATCGAAGAAATCCAGCTGTTCCATGTCTATTCTACCTTCCTCATCTGCTGACTTTACATTATGCCAAAGCGTCACAATTGTCACTTTTTCGCTCAATTTAACCGTACGCCTCTAACGACAAACTGACAAAATTTGCAGGTTGTTTTCTATACTTAAGCTTTTGATGCGCCGTCCTCACTGTTGGCAAATTAAGGAGTCTTATTATGAAGCTTAGTGTCACCACTCTGCTGGCTGGTATACCGCTAGCGTTACTTTCCGTCGGCTGCAGTATGTATTCAGGCAGTGCCGAACTCACCCCGCAGGATCTTCAGCATCACAACTGGGAGCTGATTCAGGTCGATGGTCAGGCGATTACTCAAGGTGATCGACAGCGCATGCCACGCCTTGAAGTGGGTGAAAAAATGACGGTCAATGGTAATGCTGGCTGCAATAATTTTTTCGGCCAGGGTGAACTCAAAGACAACCAGTTTCGGGTCGATAAAATCGGCATGACCATGAAATCCTGCTCTAGTGAGGCGATGCAGATCGAACAGGCGGTGGCCGAAACATTATCAACCTGGAGCACGATCACTCTGACCAAAGAACATCTGATTCTGCGTGATGATAACCATGAATTAACCTATCGACTGCGAGATTGGGTTAACTAAACCGTCCTTCCTTCTTAACGAGCGGCATGCATGCCGCTCGTTTTACGACCACACATTTTTTCTTATGCGATGTAAGAATCTCCAGCCTTATCCGGTCATAACTAGCAAGCAATAAAAGTCTTGTGGCAGAAGTTGTTACGTGAAGAGTGGGTGAAATCACACAAGCGTCAACGACCAGCACGGTTGAGGTTGATAGTCCCTGCCCAACGATTACTATTTCTTATACAACACTCCATCATCAGAGCTTCAAACGGAATAATTATGAAACAACTGCTCACCACCGTCGCCGCAGTCGCCACTGCCTTCTCACTGTCAGCGGAACCGCTAGACTGGAAACAAGTAGAGCAACAGGCCGAAGGACAAACCGTCTATTTTCATGCCTGGGGAGGCAGCCAGGAAATTAACCGTTACATCCAATGGGCAGGTGCACAGTTGCAACAGCAATACGGTGTCACGTTGAACCACGTTAAAGTCACCGATATCGCTGAGACCACCACACGTCTCATCGCTGAAAAAGCAGCAGGTAAAAACGACAAGGGCAGCGTCGATTTGGTCTGGATTAATGGTGAAAACTTCAAGTCTATGAAAGACAACCAACTGCTGTTTGGGCCGTTCACACACTCTTTGCCCAATTGGCAATACGTTGACCAAGGCCTGCCGATCGATGCAGATTTTTCTGAACCAACAGAAGGGTTAGAAGCGCCATGGGGAGTGGGCCAACTGGTGTTCATTCACGACCAAGAGACACTCAACAACCCGCCACACTCCTACGCTGAGCTGCTCAGCTACGCCCAAGCCTACCCGAACCGGGTGACTTACCCCAAGCCGCCAGAGTTTCATGGCACCAGTTTCCTCAAATCATTACTGATTGAACTGACTGACAATGATCCCCAGCTCGAGCAACCGGTCAGCGAAGGCGACTTTGCCGCCGTGACCGCGCCACTTTGGCGTTATCTGGATCAGTTCCACAAAGTGGCCTGGCGGGGTGGCAAACAATTCCCTGCCGGTACGGCCGAAATGATTCAGTTGCTGGATGACGGTCAACTGGATTTAGCCATCACATTCAATCCTAACGCTGTCTATTCAGCACAGGCCTCCGGTAAACTGGCCTCTTCCACCAAAGCGTATGCTTTTGATACCGGTGCCCTCTCCAATATTCACTTTCTGGCCATTCCCTGGAACGCGAATGCGAAATCCGGCGCTTTGGTCACCATCAACTTTCTACTCAGCCCACAGGCTCAGTCACGTAAAGGGGATCTGAACATTTGGGGCGATCCTTCGGTACTAAGCAAACAATACCTGACAGGCAGCGCCAAACAAACACAGCAATTCAAATCGGTTTCAGAGCCCCACCCAAGCTGGCAATCTGCTATCGAAAAAGAGTGGCAAAAGCGCTACGGAAGCTGATTTGAAATGCTAAGAACCCTGTATCTGCTCATCGTTGTCGGCTGTATTGTTCCGACGATTCCGGGACTGCTCGGTGTGCTGGCATCGTCACTGGGCTACCTTCCACCGCTGGACATGCAGACGATCAGTCTGACGGGCTTTCGCCAGGTGTTCGAATGGCAAGGCGTCTGGCACTCTATCGGCTTGACCCTGTACTCCTCGATGATCAGTAGTTATCTGGCGTGCGTGCTTACATTTGCGATCCTGCAAGCCAATTGGGGGACACGCTTCTGGCGCCGAATCGAGTTGATGTTGTCCCCGCTCTTAGCCATGCCGCACGTGGCATTTGCTATCGGATTTGCCTTTTTGTTTGCTCCGACAGGGCTGGGGGCGCGTTGGCTGCATGAACTGATCGGATACGATCCCAATGCCCGTTCTGTCGACGCGCTGGCGCTGCTGGTTAACGATCCGCACGCCCTGGGGCTGATTGTAATGCTGGCGCTGAAAGAAGTGCCCTTTTTATTGTTGATGAGTATTCCCATCGTACAACAACTGAATGTCTCACAAGTTACCAAAGTCAGCGCGTCATTGGGGTACAGTCGCAAGGCCATGTGGTGGAAGTGCCTGTTACCACAGTGGTTGAACAAACTGCGCTTTCCTATGCTGGCGGTCATGGCGTACAGCCTGTCGGTGGTGGACATTGCGCTGATCATCGGCCCGACGAATCCCCCCACATTCGCCGTGTTGGTGTGGCAATGGTTCAGTGATCCGGATCTGACACTGCTTCCGCGAGCGGCCGCGGGTGCCGTGGTATTGTTTGCCCTCGCGGCACTGGTGATTGGCCTTGCACGCATGGTGGAATGGCTTCTCACACGCGGCATTCGCCGCTGGCAATGGTCTGGTCGAAGTGGTATTTCTCTGGCTGGGCGTTCGCTGTTTAGTGTGATCCTGTTCATCAGCCTGATGATGATTCCATTGTTAACGCTATGGAGCTTTGCGCAGCGCTGGCGTTTCCCGGATGTACTGCCCAGCAGTTATACTCCGCGCTTCTGGCAGTACGAATGGCAGTCGGTTGCCAGCACCGTGCACCAAAGCCTGCTGCTGGCGTTGGTGTCAGCCACCGTCGCACTGGTCTTTGCACTTCTGGCCCATGAGTACCGAATCCGGTATCGATTGCAGATACCGGGATACATCATCGCCGTGCCGATGCTTCTCCCGCAGCTGTCCATATTATTCGGCCTTCAGATCATGACGCTGTATCTTCATGACAGTGCACATTGGTTTTGGGTTTGCTGGGCACACCTCTTTTTTGCATTCCCTTATGTCTATTTGTCACTGGATGGTCCTTGGCGAAGCTATGATCACAACCTGACCCGAGTATCACTCAGCTTGGGTCAATCGCCCCTGCGTACCTGGTGGCGGGTTAAAATGCCGCTGCTACTGCCCGCCATTGTTTTTGCCTGGGTGATCGGAATCAGCGTCAGCCTGGCACAATATCTGCCGACGCTGATGCTTGGCGCAGGCCGGATCCGCACCATCACCACCGAAGCGGTGGCGTTGTCGAGTGGCTTCGATCGCCGTGTTACCGCCATTTACGCCCTCTGGCAAGCGGCGTTGCCGCTGCTGTTTTTTGCTTTTGCGATCACCATTAGCCGTTTACAAGCTAAATATCGCCATTTATCGATTAAAGGTCTGTTGCCGAATGAGTCTTTGTCTAGAAAACCTCGCCATTCATAAACACAATGGAGAGGCACTGTTTTCTTCCCTCTCCTTACAGATAGAAAAAGGGGGCATTGTGACGCTGATGGGCCCGAGCGGTTGCGGAAAATCCACCCTGCTTGACGCGATTGCCGGACACTTATCGGAGGAGTTTCGTCTTACTGGCAGCATTCTGCTGGATGATCGCCCACTCAACGCACTACCAGCCCACAAACGTCAGGTAGGAATCCTGTTTCAGGATGATCTATTGTTCCCGCATTTAAATATCTGGGAGAATCTGGCGTTTGCCCTGCCCGATGCCATTAAAGGCTGCGAGCGCAAAGAGCGCGCGCTGGATGCGCTCAAAAATATCCACCTTACGAAATTGGCTCAATCCTATCCGGACCAGATTTCAGGAGGTCAGCGAGCACGCATCAGCCTGACCCGAATGCTGCTCGCCCAACCACAGGTCGCATTGCTTGATGAACCGTTCAGCAAGCTCGACAAAGCGCTGCGAAGCCAGTTTCGTGACTGGGTAATGGCGCAATTGCAATCGGCCAATATTCCCGCGCTGATGGTCACGCACGATGAGGCCGATGTTCCGCCGGGCAGCCAGGTATTGCGCTGGCCTTGGGAGGTGAACCATGCTTGATCGCCTGAGTATAAAACTGATCCGCAAGCCGCTGTCTGCCACTGCCGGCGTCATAGATAAAATGGGCCTGAGTGCCAATCAGGTCACGCTGCTGGGTTTCGTTGTCGGTTGCTTTGCCCTACCGGCACTGCTCAATCAGCAATACCTGCTGGCACTGGTGTTTATCCTCATCAATCGGGTTTGCGATGGATTGGACGGTGCACTGGCAAGAATCCAGGGCATCACGGATGCTGGTGGGTTTCTCGATATCAGTCTGGATTTCTTATTTTATTCGTTGATCCCGTTTGGCTTTGTGCTTGCAAGCCCGGAGCACAATGCTGTCGCCGGTGCATTTCTGATCTTCGCGTTTATCGGCACTGGCAGCAGCTTTCTCGCGTTTGCGGTCATGGCCGGGAAACGCGGCATTGAAAACCCGATCTACAAAAATAAATCGCTTTACTATATGAGCGGACTGACCGAAGGAACCGAAACCATCGCCTGTTTCATTCTGTTCTGTCTCTTTCCTGCCCATTTCGCCACCATTGCCTACACGTTTGGCGCCATGTGCTGGTTTACCACACTGACGCGTATTTATTCTGGCTTTCATACTCTGACCAACAACAAATAGGCTCTGTCGCAGGCGGAATTGATCGTCGTCAAACAGACATCATTCTTCACCAAAAGAGCGATGTTTAAATGACATCCGCCTGATACCATCGGACAACTCAGTCCTGATTATCCTTCGTTTATGCGCCCGAATATGGAACACGCCCTACTCAATATCGCCCTGAACCTCAGCTCTAATCTGGCCAGTGAAAAACAGTACCAACACTTGATTGACGGGATCAATCAGGTTTTTCCCTGTGATGCGAGCGCTCTGTTTATTCTTGACCAAGATGGCTTTCTGACTCCGGTAGCCGTCAACGGCTTGGCCAGCTCAGTGCTCGGACGACGTTTTTTTCCTGCCGCTCACCCGCGGCTGGAGAAAATCATCATCAGCCGCACCCCGGTGCGTTTCGATGCCGATTGTCCACTGCCTGATCCGTTTGACGGCGTGCTGCTCTCAGCGGAAAGCAGTATTGATGTCCATGATTGCATGGGTTGCAGCTTGTATGTCGATGACAAGCTGGTGGGCGTGCTCACAATGGACTCGTTGACCATTGGCGCATTCGATCACATTGAACCCGTAACGATGGAAACGTTCGCAGCTCTGGCAGCCGCAACGCTACGTAACATTGGTCAGCTTAAAGCGTTGAAAGCCAAACATAAAAAACAACAATCCGTCACAGCCACGCTCATTCAGCAAGCCCGTTCTAAACAGGGTGAGATGGTCGGGCTCAGTCCACAAATGCAGCAGCTTCGCAACAACATCGCAACCGTCGCACAATCAGACTACGCGGTACTGATCACCGGCGAAACCGGGACAGGAAAAGAACTGGTCGCTCACCAGCTCCACGCACAATCGGCACGCCGCGACAAACCCATGATTTACGTCAACTGTGCGGCGCTGCCGGAGAGCCTGGCTGAAAGCGAATTGTTCGGTCACGTAAAAGGCGCATTTACTGGCGCCAATACACACCGTGCCGGTAAATTTGAACTGGCCGACGGCGGTACGCTGTTTCTGGATGAAGCCGGTGAATTGCCATTATTGCTTCAGGCAAAGCTGCTGCGGGTGATCCAGCAGGGCGAGCTGCAACGGGTCGGCAGTGACCAACATTTACTCGTGAATGTGCGGATTGTTGCCGCGACCAACCGTCACCTTGAGCAGGAAGTCGAAGCCGGTCAGTTCCGTGCCGACTTATTCCACCGCCTGAACGTGTTTCCTATCGCCGTCCCCTCATTGCGCAGCCGCCAAGGTGACATACCGGTCCTGGCGGGTTACCTGCTGGAAAAAGTGCGTCAGCAGTTCAATGTCCCTAACCTGCATCTGCACCCGAAAGCACTCATCATGCTTGAAACACAAGAGTGGCCGGGCAATGTGCGTGAGTTGGAACATACGCTCACCCGCGCCGCGCTGCGCGCGATTCAGGCGCAAAGTCACACCATCCAGTTACCCCACTTTGATGTGGCAGTGACCGACTGCGATGTCAAAAGTACAACCCACTATTTTCCGGTGCAAAGTCAGGGAATGCGCCCTTTGGTCGAGCGTTATCAGAAGGATTTGATCCTGCATGCACTCAATAAATCGAACGGAATTTGGGCGCAGGCAGCGGAATTCCTGCAGATGGACCGGGGGAACTTGTACCGGATGGGTAAAAAGCTGGGCATCGGTCACTAACAGCGAACACAGCATTGATGTCATTTACACAACAAGACTGCTGTAAAAAGAACATCACCACCAAGTAGTGGCAATACTGCTTTTTCAATAAAAACAACAAGATAGAAATTGGCACAGAGATTGCCATTCAGTAGGCATCGGATTACTCAATCATAATACTGGAGACCTGCAATGTTCTGTATTCAATGCGAACAGACGATTCAAACCCCGACCGTCAAAGGCTGCTCATTTACTCAGGGAATGTGCGGAAAAACCTCTGAAGTTTCAGACCTGCAAGACGTGCTGGTGTATTCATTACAAGGGGTTTCTTACTGGGCGGATTTGGCACGCCAGTTTGATATTATCGACGACGAAATCAATCAATGGGCTCCCAAAGCGTTTTTCTCAACACTGACCAATGTCAACTTTGACCCGGAACGGGTTCTGGCGTTTACCCGTCAGGCGTCCCACTATCACCAGCGCCTGAAAACACAGGTTGAAGCCGCTGCAACGCTGGCCAACCGGACTCTGGAACCTCAACCTGCCGTCGCCCACTTCGTGCTGCCAGACGATGCCGACGCGATTCTGGCGTTCGCACCTGAGGTTGCGGTCAACCGTGGGAAAGAAACCTTGCATGAAGACGTCATTGGGCTGCGTCTGCTCTGTTTGTATGGCCTCAAAGGTGCGGCCGCATACATGGAACATGCCCGTGTGCTGGAGCAAACGGATAACGCGATTTACGCCGAATACCACGAAATCATGGGGTGGCTGGGACGCGATCCGGACGAGCTCAATGCCTTATTGGACTGCTCCATGCGTATTGGCCTGATGAACTACAAAGTGATGGAGATGCTTGATCGCGGTGAAACGTCTACCTTCGGTCATCCGGTGCCGACCCAGGTTAACGTCAAACCGATCAAAGGCAAATGCATCCTGGTCTCCGGGCACGATCTGCACGATCTGGAGAAAATTCTTCAGCAAACCGAAGGCACTGGCATTCAGGTTTACACCAATGGTGAAATGCTGCCCGCACACGGCTACCCGGAACTGAACAAATATCCTCACCTGGCCGGTAACTACGGCAGCGCATGGCAGAATCAACAGAAAGAATTCGCCAACTTTCCGGGGGCGATTGTGATGACATCCAACTGCCTGCTCAATCCCAACGTCGGCCAGTATGCTGACCGCCTGTTCACGCGCAGCATTGTCGGCTGGCCGGGCGTATCGCATGTCGATGGCGACGACTTCAGTGCCGTGATTGACTGTGCGTTGGCGCAGCCTGGTTTCCAACACAATGAAATCGAGCAGATGATCACCGTCGGTTTTGGCCGCAATGCATTGATGAACGCAGCGCCAGCGGTGATTGATGAAGTGAAAAAAGGCAATATTCGCCACTTTTTCCTGGTCGGTGGGTGTGACGGAGACAAAGCAGAGCGTAGCTACTATACCGATTTTACCGCCCAAGCGCCGGACGATACCGTGATTCTGACCCTGGCATGCGGTAAGTTCCGTTTCAACAAAAATCAGTTCGGCGACATCAATGGCATTCCCCGCCTGCTGGATGTTGGCCAGTGCAACGACGCCTATTCCGCCATCCAGCTCGCACTGGCACTGGCCAAAGAATTTGACTGCGGTATCAATGAGCTGCCACTGACACTGGTACTGTCCTGGTTTGAACAAAAAGCCATTGTGATCCTGCTGACTCTGTTTGCTCTGGGCGTCAAAGGCATTTACACCGGCCCCACCGCACCCGCATTCCTGACCGACAATCTATTGGCCATCATTCAGGAAAAATTTGATATGCGCGCGATCTCAGGCGTCGACGCCGACATGAGTGCCATTCTGGCGGCCTAAATTTCACAGCCCTCCATGGCGGAGGGCTTCGTATTATCTCTTCAGGATCAGATATGTTTAGCGAATGGGAACACAATCAACCCGTCGAAATGACATGCATCGAAAAATGGGCCGAAACCGGGGATTGCGTCAGCATTAAGCTGGCGCATGCCTCACTTGCCCGTTTTAGTTTTAAGCCCGGTCAGTTTGTCACATTGGGAGTGTCTATCGATGGCCAGAGCGAATTCCGGGCGTATTCCATCAGTTCACAACCCGATGAGGCGTACATTCAACTGACCGTCAAACGGGTGTCAAACGGTAAAGTCTCAACATTTATCGTTGACCAGCTGGAAGTCGGACACAGCGTCCAAGTGATGAAACCAAGTGGCGCGTTTAACTGCCTCGACCTTGCCCCCCGGCCATCGGAAGACGGTATCGCCAAAGTACTTCTGATCAGCGCAGGTTGTGGTATTACGCCCGTCTATACCATGGTCCAGTATTGGATAAACCAATCTCATCCGGTGGATATTGAGTTTCTGCACGTTGCGAAAAGCGCAGCGCACACGATCTATTTTGATCAACTGGCCACGCTGGATGAGCAATATGCTCAGTTCCATCTCAGGCTGCTGCTCAAAGATGCCACTGGTACGCCCTACCCACAAGGACGCCTCACCTCTGATTGGCTGATGCAACGGGTTCCGGATCTGCAAGACAGGCAAGTTTATCTGTGCGGGCCGGAACACTTCATGTGCGATGTAAAACAGTGGTTAGAACAGGCGCAATTCGATATGGCCGCCTTTCATCAGGAGAGTTTTACCCCCGCAGCAACACCCGAAGCCATATCCGAAACCGTGCACACCGAGGTGGAGATTGAGGTCCCCGCGTTTGCCAGGAGATTGACGGCTCAACATGGCGCTGTTCTGGCCGACGTCCTCGAACAAGCCGGTTTACCTGTGATTGTGGCCTGTCGCAGCGGAATCTGTGGCTCGTGCAAATGCAAAGTCACGCGTGGCAGCGTCAATACCTTCAGTCACGAGGCGCTGACTGAGCAGGAGGTGGCACAAGGATA
This sequence comes from Vibrio sp. V39_P1S14PM300, assembly GCF_009904765.1. Taxonomy (NCBI): domain Bacteria; kingdom Pseudomonadati; phylum Pseudomonadota; class Gammaproteobacteria; order Vibrionales; family Vibrionaceae; genus Vibrio; species Vibrio sp. V39_P1S14PM300. The sequence continues at coordinate 3,317 of NZ_WXWP01000056.1, read as the reverse complement.
CATTCTGGCTTGCTCGTCGACACTAAGCGAAAACATCGGCGTTGACATCGGATAAAAAATCCCCTCAACTTTGGAGGGGATACTCATTACTGACGACGGAACATCATCACTTTCAAACTGGCTTCATGATCAACATCAGCAAACTCCGGCGGATTGTCAAGGCGTTCGACAAATTGCAGCTCCGGCGCTTCCTGTGCCATAGCATCAATCAAAAACTGGCTGGAAACCACAGGTGAGTTGACACAGGCCATCACCTCACCGCTGGCGGTCAGCATATCGGGCAGACGGCGAAGGATCTTGGCGTAATCCTTAGTGAGTGCAAAGCTGCCCTTTTGAAATGACGGTGGATCGATAATGATCAAATCATACGGACCGGACTTCTTAATTTTTCCCCAGGACTTAAAAATGTCATGGCCGAGAAAGCTCACTGCATTGAGATTGTGGTCGTTCAGTTTATGGTTATCCCGACCTTTACTCAAAGACGCTCGCGCCATATCAACATTGACCACTTTGTCTGCTCCTCCTGCCATCGCGGCAACGGAAAAGCCACAAGTGTAGGCAAACAAGTTGAGGACACTTTTGTGTCTTGCATGTTGTCTGACCCAATCGCGGCCAAATCGCATGTCGAGAAACAAACCGAAGTTCTGGTTGCGACCGATATCCAACTGATACTTCAGCCCGCTCTCTGCTACTATCGGGCGCTCCGTCAGTTCACCCGCGAGAATTTGTGTCGGTGCGCCGTTTTCATAGCGGTGCTGCACCGCTATGCAGCGACCCTGTTTCTGTTGCCAAAGTTCACTGTGCGCTAACGCCGTCAGGCCTTGTTCAAGTTGACGAAGAAATGCGTCGTCAACGCCTTTGAACAGGTTGACGATCAATTGCCCCTGAAGCCAGTCACAAGTCAGTTGCTCCAATCCGGGCCAACGTTGGCCACGACCATGGAACAACCGACGAATTTCATCCGGTGCCTGACGTAACTGCTCCGTCAAATGGTCAAAAAAAACCGGTAACGCCGCAGTTTGCATTGTGTTATTTATTTCTTGATGGTCGGCCATTGCAATTCCCAAGGTGTGAGCCAAAGTTCGATCGTGTCTGTGACTGGATGATGGCGCCATTTATCGCCCAATTGCGCATGTTGGCGGGGATCACAAACCAGATCGTATCTCTGCTGCTGATATTCAAAACGCAGCGCAAAAGCATGCAGGTAGCCGCGATCGGCATGAGAGGCTGGGTTGTAAATAGCGTCGCCGACAATCGGTGACCCCAGCGACTTGAGCGCCACACGGATCTGATGCGTTTTTCCAGTATGCGGCTTGCATAAAAACAACCGTTCTCCCGCCTCAGCAGCGGCAGAGAAAAACTGGGTAATGGCAGGATTGTGCTGCGAGTTCAACAGTTTCCACGACGCCCGACGCGAGCGTTCCATGTCCCCTTTGACTAATCCCTGTTTCTTCTTCGGCTTTTTAGCCCCAATCGCCAGATAAAACTTTTCTACCTGACGCTGCGCAAATGCCGCAGACAGAGCACTGGCAGCCTGGGCGTGACGTCCAAGCAACAGCAAACCAGAGGTCATCTTGTCCAGGCGATGAATCAGATACAGTTGTTCGTCTCCGGTAGCTCGGGCGACTTCCTGCAACAACATGGTATCGCCATCGTCTTTGTGAACCGATACACCCGGATGTTTGTTGATGACCAGAAAATCATCGTGTGTATAAAGAATATCGAACATAGGGCCTCTTCATTTCAGGCGACGAAGTATAACCAACCGAAACGAAAAAAGCTGCCCGCAGGCAGCTTTTGGTGATGTGTTTTCAATCAAACAATCGAGAAGATGAAGACAGACAGAATCGCCACCGGACAGACGAAGCGTACGTACCAAGGCCAAATCTTCCAGAACAGCCCCGTGGCTATCTCAGGGTTCCCTTCTTTCAGCTCATTGAGCAGATTATTGCGATTCCAAATCCAGCCAACCACAATGGCCCAGATTACGCCCAGTAGTGGCTGCATGTACACTGTCGAAACATCAGCGACGATGCCAAACAATGCACCGAAATTGAGCGAGATAATAATACTCAGAACCAGAATAGCGCCACCGATTAGCCAGGTCGCTGTCGTACGTTCCATGTTCAGTTCGTCCTGAGCGCAGGAAACTGGCACTTCAAGTAGCGAGATGGATGACGTCAGAGCGGCGATCACCATCAATACAAAGAAACCGATCCCAACGACAACACCCACACCACCCATGGTATCGAACATGGAAGGCAATACAGCAAACACCAGATCGCCAGAACTGAGGAGCTCACCGGCCTCATTGAAGATTTCCACACCATTGTGCCTGGCCACGTACATCGCAGGCAAGATCAGTAAGCCCGCCGCAAACGCTACCCCGGTATCAATCGCTGCAACCTGACCCGCAGTTTTGGGGATGTTGACGTCTTTAGTCAGATACGAACCGTAGACCATCATAGAGCCGACGCCCAAAGACAGGGAGAAGAACGCCTGCCCCATAGCATCCACAACCAGGCCAGGGTGTACGTGAGACAGATCCGGGACCAAGTACATCTTCAAACCTTCCATCGCGCCATCTTGCGTAAAGATATAGATGATCATGACAGCAAACAGTACAAACAGCGCTGGCATCAGACGGGTTGACCACTTTTCGATACCGTCGGCCACGCCTTTTTGTACCACCAGAATGGTCAGAACCGAGAACAGGACCGCTAATAGCACGTTGCGTGGTCCACCGAAATTCACCAACCAGTCGGCTGCCGTTTGTAACCCGATGACATCCAGTGCTGGTGCGGCCGCAAAACCCATCAACCAACCTGCCAAGATGGAATAGAAACTGAGAATCATTGAAGCCGCAATCATTGCAATCAAACCAAAGAAACCGGCGGCTGCACGGTTTTTAGTCCAAATCGACTTTAGTGACGCTATCGGGTTAGCCTGCCCGTGGCGACCGATCGTCAGCTCTGCGACCAGCATTGGAAAGGCGAGCAGAAACACCATCGCCAGATAGATGACAAGAAACGCCGCACCACCATTACTGGCAGCTTTAGTTGGAAAGCCCCATACGTTCCCCAAGCCGACGGCAGAACCTGCTGCCGCCATAATAAAGCCAATTCTCGACGAGAAGTGACCACGATTACTGTTTGCCATAGTTGTTACCACTGTTGTGTTTGCATTGACGGCGCCGAATAATGTTATGTGTAAAATTTTATATACACTTTATAAAAAGTTGAGTGGCGCTCATGTGGTGGCAAGTAAATCAGTTTGGGCTTAAAATTGAAAGCCCGCGCAGTCTAATTTTCCAACAC
>NZ_WXWP01000144.1:0-15256 GCF_009904765.1 Vibrio sp. V39_P1S14PM300 | reverse complement strand
TAATAAGTGTTTATATTGTGTTTCTGTGAATAAGAGTGACTATAGGTGTTTCCCTTGCGTGAAACACCTAATAAATTGATTAATTTTTTACGGGTGTAATGACGAGAATAATACCATCTACGGCAACCACTTCGACCAGACTGCCCGCGCTGATCTCTTGTTCAGAGTGGGCAGACCAAGTGGTATCACCCAGCTTTATTCGATTTGCACCAATCACGACATCTTGCTCCAGACGGATACGCTGCCCGATCAACTGCTTCTGTTTCTGATTCAGATTTCGCTGGGCATCTTCACTGCGGTCGCGCGTGAGTTGTCTGCGCCACCACAACCAGGTGGTAGCCAGCGAAAATACTCCGAATGCCACCCATTGCAGTTGCCAGCTCATCGGGAGTAAGGTCATCAGTAGCCCAACCAATAATGCCGAGATCCCAAGCCACAAAAAGTAGCCAGCTGTACCGAGCAGCTCAATCGCTAGCAAGATCAGACCGAAAGCCAGCCAGTGCCAGTAGTTCATTTGTTCAAGTAGTGGAATCACGTGCACCTCAGTGATCGGAAGGTTGTTGGCTGTGTTTGAACATTTCTGCGATACCGGCGATGGAGCCCATCAGCCCAGATGCTTCCAAAGGTAGCATGACGATTTTGCCGTTTTCGGCCTGACCAATGGATTTGAGAGCATCGGTGTAGCCTTGGGCGATAAAGTAGTTCACCGCCTGCATGTCACCCTGAGCAATCGCATTCGATACCATTTCGGTGGCCTTCGCTTCCGCTTGAGCCGCGCGCTCACGCGCTTCTGCCTGCAGAATTGCGGCCTGCTTCTGGCCTTCCGCTTTGAGGATCTCGGATTGTTTTTGTCCTTCTGCGCGCAAAATTTCAGCCTGACGGATCCCCTCGGCTTCAAGGATTTCCGCTCGTTTGTTACGTTCAGCTTTCATTTGCGCGTTCATGGCGGCTGTCAAATCAGTCGGGGGGCGCACATCTTTAATCTCAATCCGGGTGACCTTAACTCCCCAGGGGTTGGTCGCCTGGTCAACAATCGACAACAGCTTGGTGTTGATCATATCGCGTTGACTCAGCATCTCATCCAATTCGAGTGAACCGAGAACCGTCCGGATGTTGGTCAGAGTCAGGTTACGGATAGCATGCTCAAGATCATTCACTTCATAAGCGGCTTTGGCCGCATCGATGACTTGCACGAAACAAACCGCATCTATGGTCACGTTGGCGTTATCTTTCGATATCACTTCCTGAGCTGGAATGTCGAGTACGCGTTCCATCATGTTGATTTTATGCCCGATGCGATCAATAAACGGGATGATCATGTTGAGGCCGGGTTTTAACGTATGGGTGTAGCGGCCAAAGCGTTCAACCGTCCAGTGGTTCCCTTGCGAAACGGTTTTTATCCCTGCCGCTATCACAATCACAGCGACGGCGATAAAGACGCCAATGGTAATGAGGGAGTCAACAGCCATGACGATGTGTCCTTATTGTGGTTTTGATCTAGCCAGTATAAGGCATATCACGCGGCAATAACGGCTAGATATCAAGTTTTTACGATCAAAAAAGGCCGGGCTATCCGGCCTTTCATCGACGGTAAGTGGAAGTTAATAGAGCAGAGAATAAAGCTGACGACGATATTTGGCAGCGATCGCATTGCCTTGTCCGAGAGCGCTAAGCACATCCATAAAGGTTTTCTTGATTTCGCCATCCAGTGCATTGAGATCGCCGCGCAGCATCGTCCACATCAGTTCCAAAGCTTCTTCATCACGTTGGACCTGATGATATTGAATCGCCAGATCGTGGGCGAGTTGCACGTTGGTCGGATCCTGGCTGAATTGACTCTCCAGAGCCTGAATCTCGGGACTGTCTGCGGCTTGTTTGTGGAGTTCCAGTTTGGCGATCAGGCTTTTATAGGCATTGTCCTGGTATTCGAGCGGAATTGTGGCGAGTAGTGCCTCTGCCTGATCGAACTGTTGGGTTTCCAGCAGACACTGTGCCGTCACCAGTTTCACGTCCCCCTTGAGTTGGATCTCCTCGGTAAGGGTTTGCAACAATGACAACGCCTGTGCGTAGTTGTGCTCATCGACCAGCTCCATCGCTTGACGCAGAACCAGCTCATCCTGACTTGGCAGATGTTTGATCAACATCTGTTCAATGGCGTCGATCGGTTGTGGACCTCCCAGTCCATCGACTGGTTGACCGTTCACGAACAATGCGATGGTCGGCAAGGCCTGGACACCAAATTGCATGGCGATAGCCTGCTGTTGTTCGCAGTTGAGCAAAGCCAGGGTAAAGGCGCCTGCGTAGTTTTGTGCCAGCGTTTGCAGTTCGGGAATGATCGCCGCACTTTCTTGACTCATCGGGGCCCAGAAATGAATCAGTACCGGAGTCTGTACAGAGCCCTCGAGCACTTCGCGAAAATTCTGCTCGGTCAGTTCCACAATGGAGGCGGTTTGCATAGTAAAAATCCTTGCTCACTTGAGTTATTACCTTAGAGGTAAGGGTGAATTCGGCATTTATCAAGCGTTTGAGGTGGTTAAATACAAAAAACACCGCAGAAGCGGTGTTTTTTGTTGCTCCCAAAGGGAGGCAGGCAAGCAAAGGTGTCAGAAAACCAGAAATAGAGTTAGCGCAACACCCACACTGAGCCAATTTAATTGCTTTAGGGTCATAGTCATATTCCGCCGAATGCAACGCTGTGTTGTTGTGGATAGAGCTTTCCAGCTTCAGGAGGGAGAATGACACACCTTTATTACGGATTAATGACACCATCATGCCGCACGGCGCAAAAGAGCATCGAGCCAGCGCGATGGCAACAGGCGTTTAAGATACCAGAACACTTTGGTTGGTGTGGTGATCCGGTAGCGCAGTTTTGGCCGCGAGGATTCAAGGGCATGAATGAGTGGATCAACACAAGCGGATGCGGGCAAGACAAATGCATTACCGGATTTATCCTTCTCCAATCTGGCTAACTGTTGCTCGTATTGTGTCTGATGGGGACTGCCGGGCACCGTGATCCAGCGCTGAAAGGCGAGCAGCGCGTTTGCGCGAAAACGGGTTTCGATCGGACCGGGTTCAATCAGTGAGATATGGACGCCGCTACCATGTAACTCAAGACGCAGAGTATCCGTCCAGCCTTCCAGAGCAAACTTTGATGCGTTATAAGCGCCGCGATACTTCATGGCGGCAAAGCCCAGCACCGAACTGTTTTGTATGATGCGTCCCTGGTGCTGGCGAAGCACCGGAAGCAGTTGCCGTACCAGTTCATGCCAGCCGAAAAAATTGGTTTCAAATTGAGCTCTGAGCGCATCGGTCGGCAGATCTTCCAGAGCGCCAGGCTGACCATAAGCGCCGTTATTGAACAGCGCATCCAGTTGGCCATCGCACAGTGACAACGCCTGTTGTACGCCCTCAGTGATGCTGTCACAGTCAGAGAGATCGAGCTGAATGCACGTTATTCCTTCGGCGCGTAAACGTTCGACGTCTTCACGTCGACGACATGACGCAATCACGCGATAGCCGCGTTGATGCAACGCGTGTGTGCACTCGTACCCGATGCCGGAGGAGCAACCTGTTATAAGAATCGACTTGCCCATAGCAAACCCACTTAATTCATTGATCTACAGTGACTTAAGGGTACCGGATTAGTCTTCGTGTTGTAACAGGTTTTTCAGGGCCGGCTCCAGACGGGAGTAACTGAACTGGAAGCCAAGCTCTGTCAGGCGTTTGGGCTTAGCGCGGACGCTATCAAATAACAACACTGAACTTTCGCCCATCGCCAGTTTCAGAGCCCACTTAGGTGTAAACAAGAGATGAGGTCGCCGCAGCGTTTTTGCCAGTGTGCCACTGAAGTGTCTATTGGTGACCGGATGAGGAGCGCAAAAGTTAAATGCACCATGCGCGTGCGTGGTTTCGAGCAGGTAGACAATACCGCGCACCATATCGAGGATGTGAATCCAGGGCCAATATTGTTTACCGTTACCGATTGGGCCACCTAGCCCGAGCTTGTATGGTAGTAGCATTTTCGCCAGAGCGCCGCCGTCGTGACCAAGCACCAAACCGGTGCGCAATAAGCAGACTCGGGTGTCGTCGGAGCGGGCACGTTTGGCTATGGCTTCCCATTCGGCGCACACTTGATGGGGAAAACCGTTGTTGTGCACATGCAGACTCTCATCAAAAGGATGCTGTTGTTGGTCGCCGTAATAACCTACCGCCGAGCCACTGATGAAAACACCTGGTGGTTGTGTACTGGCATGCATCAGTTCGACCAGTTGTTCTGTCAGTGACCAGCGGCTCTGACAAATGCGCTTTTTTTGGGCACGGGTCCAGCGCTTGTCGGCAATCGGCTCACCAGCCAGATTGATGACCGCATCGAAGTCATTGAGATCATGAAAGTCATCCAGAGTGGTCATATAGCGAACATTACCCAGATCAGCGTGCTTGATCAGGCGTTTGGTGTTGTCCACGTTTCTGGTCAGCAGAACGATCTGATGGGTAGCCAGATGTTTAAGCAGCTCTTTGCCGATAAACCCTGAACCGCCAGTCAGTAATATTCTCATCCGTGTCTCCTCATTCCGGAAGCCATGTTGTGGGGGAACATCCGGTTTATACGAACTGATTCGTCAATCAGGCACTTTCAATTATAGCGACTTGTTGCTCGTGATGCTGCTAATCGCACAGTATGTTATGCATCAGGTTTTATTCAACTTCACGTTTTTTTACATTTAGTTACGTTTCTGTCCAGGACGATAATTCCATCACACCGATCAGGCGCTTGGTTTGCCATCATAAAAACAACTGGACGGCATACCGGAGGACGAGTGAGGGCATTGGGAGCATTGTTGCGGGCGTTGCTCAGCAGTCTTCGGGATTTGCTGCCGATCATCGTGGTGATCGGTTTTTTTCAATTGGTGGTTTTGCAGGAGCCTCTGCCACAAATGGGGGCGATTCTGTCGGGCTTGCTGCTGGTGGTACTCGGGCTGACGTTGTTTGTTTTTGGTTTGGAAATGGGGCTGTTTCCAATCGGAGAATCGATGGCAAAAGCGTTTGCGCGCAAAGGCAGCATCTTCTGGCTGATGACATTTGCATTTGGACTCGGGTTTAGTACCACAGTTGCGGAGCCTGCGCTGACCGCTGTTGCGGCGGAAGCGGCAGAAGTGGCTGCAGAAGGAGGGGTGATCACCAACAATCAGATGCAGCGTGAATCCTACGCCAATGGACTGAGACTGACGGTGGCACTGTCGGTTGGTGTGGCGATTATGTTGGGGGTGTTACGGATCCTCAAAGGCTGGCCGATCCATTATGTGATCATTGCGGGTTATCTCGGCGTGATGGTGTTAACCAGTTTTGCGCCTAAATGGATCATTGGTGTGGCGTATGACTCGGGCGGAGTGACCACTTCCACCATCACGGTTCCTCTGGTGACAGCGCTCGGCGTGGGGCTTGCCTCTTCGATAAAAGGTCGCAATCCCATGCTGGACGGGTTTGGTTTGATCGCGTTTGCATCTCTATTGCCAATGATGTTTGTCATGGTTTACGGAATGGTATTGTCATGATGGCTCTGAGCGCGTTTTTGCACACGTTATGGGATACCATTCACGATGTTATTCCTATTACCACCCTGATTTTTGGCTTCCAACTGGTGATTTTACGTAAACCAGTGACCAATCTTCCTAAAGTTTTGCTGGGCTTTGTGTATGTCATCATCGGTCTGTCTTTGTTTTTGCTTGGTCTGGAGATGGCGTTATTTCCGCTCGGGGAAACCATGGCGAGACAACTGACGGCACCGGACTTCCTGGCACAAGTGCGCGTCAGTGTCGGTGGGGTACTCGACTGGCTGGATTATTACTGGGTCTATCTGTTTGCATTTCTGATTGGGTTTAGTACGACGATTGCGGAGCCGTCGTTGATCGCGGTCGCGATCAAAGCCAATCAGGTCTCAGGGGGGACCATCAGTGTAAACGGGTTGCGCATTGCGGTTGCGATTGGAGTAGCCGTCGGTATTGCACTGGGTAGCTACCGGATTGTGGTCGGCGACCCGATCCATTACTACATCATCGCCGGATACCTGATTGTGGTGATTCAAACCTACTACGCTCCCAAAATGATCGTGCCCCTGGCTTATGACTCCGGAGGCGTGACGACATCAACCGTGACTGTTCCGTTGGTGGCCGCACTCGGATTGGGGCTGGCATCGACGGTGCCTGGCCGGAACCCAATGATTGATGGGTTTGGCTTGATCGCTTTTGCCAGCCTGTTTCCGATAATTTCAGTGATGGGCTACGCTCAGATTACACGCTGGCTCAACCGAGAAGCTTGCATTCAGGAGGATGAAGATGCGCTTTAAACTGATTCTGGCATTTGTGGAAGATAGCAAAACCGACAAAGTGCTGGATGCCGCCCGTGAGGCAGGGGCGACTGGGGCGACGGTGATCAACAATGCCCGCGGACAGGGACTGAATCAGAAACGAACGTTTTTTGGTCTGACCCTCGAAGTACAGCGCGATGTGGTGTTGCTGGTGGTTGAAGAGCATCTGTCACGGCAGATCCTAGAAACCATCAGCGAGGTTGGGGAGTTTGATGAAGAGTCCGGTCAGGGGATCGCTGTTCAGATTGATATCGAGGACGCGGTCGGGGTGGCTCATCAGGTGGAACGTCTGACGAAAGTGGTGGAGGATGAACTATGAAAAGTCATACGGTGATTCGAGTCAGAGATGTCATGGCCAACACTTATGTGATGATTGACGGTCTGACGACAGTGCATGAAGGCATTGCCTTGGCGCGGCAGCACGAAGTGAAAGCCCTGGTGGTCAGTAAGCGCCATGATGACGATGAATTCGGACTGGTGTTAATGAACGACATCGCGAAAAAGGTTCTGGCGCAAAATCGCTCCCCCAAGCGCACCAATATCTACGAGATCATGACCAAGCCGGCCTTATCGGTTTCACCGGAGATGAACGTTAAATATTGTGCTCGGCTGTTTGAGCGTTTTGGGATCAGCCGTGCTCCGGTGATTGAGAATGGTCGCGTCATTGGTATGGTCAGTTACAACAACATTGTGATTAATGGCATGGCATTGGATGACGAAGAAAGCCAAACGGCGTAGAATTTCCTTATAAACAGTAAGGAGGTGACGTTGTGAAACTCTTTTTCGCATCCGATTTACATGGGGATTTGGCTGCAACAGAACGCACGTTAGCGCAATATCAGCGTTTGGGGTGTGATGGATTGATCCTGTTGGGTGATATGCTCAACCACGGGCCGAGAAACCCGATCCCGGAGCATTATCAGCCGAGCGCCGTGGCTGAGGCTCTCAACCAGTACGCATCCGAGATTATTGCGGTTCGGGGCAATTGTGACAGTGAGGTCGATCAGATGTTGCTGCAGTTTCCGATGATGGCCGATTATGCGTGGGTGATGTTGCCTTCCGGTCAGCGTCTGTTTCTGACTCACGGTCATTTGTACAATGCTGAAAAACGCCCGCCGCTGCGCGATGGTGATGTTATTGTGCATGGACACACCCATGTTCCGGTTGCAGAGCGCAACCAACAACAGTTTATTTTCAATCCGGGGTCAGTCACGTTCCCGCGTAACGGTTTACCACCCAGTTATGGTCTTTATCATCAAGGCCGATTCGAAGTGCGCAGTTTTGACGAGCAGGTTATGGTGCACACTCCGTTGTAAACCCAAACCGGCAGGGCTGCGTCTTGGCTGCCCTGTTTATTTAGAATCGGAGTGACCTAAATTGCGCTCCGGGGCGATGATATCGCGCACCCGTTGTTTGAGTTGTTTTGCTTCCGGAAAGCCCCCTTCTGCTTTGCGCTCCCATATCCGCTGACCATTACAGAACACTTCAAATCGTCCGCCTGTATCGGGATGCAATGCAACCTGTTCAGTTTCTTCGCTGAAGGTGTGGAGTAATTCTTGCGCCAGCCAGGCAGAACGAAGCATCCAATTGCATTGGCGGCAGTAGTAAATATCAATACGTGCTTTTTCCATCTGTCCCTCTTTGGAGTGTATTGCTCAGGATCGAGTTAGGAAAAACATCATGCGGGGGCGGGCTCGTTGGGTCAAGTGGCCGCTTGGGCTGGTCGGTTTTTACAGCGAACTAAAAGGGGCATGAAAATGCCCCTAATCGTATGTGGTTTAGTTGGTAAACAAGACCGTTGAGCCGTGGCTTAGGCTAGTTAGCAACAGCGATTTCTCGTTGATCACGTCGATACGACGGCTTTGTTGCGCATCCATCTTAAAGATCTGAGTGATGAGCTCCAACTGCTCCTGAGTGAAATCTTTTGAGTCGGCAGACGAAATGTCTTTGAACTCGGTCGGTGTGATCAGCAGATAATTATCGCTAATGTTCCACTCACCCGTTTCCGAAATATTGATCACACTCTGATTTGCGGTGTTTTCAGCAAACAGACGTACTGATGAGACGCGAATATACGTGCCATTTGGCAGATACTTTACATTCGAGTCCACTGCGACTTTACGCAGCGGCCCTACTGAACTTTCTGGAATCTTGTCGGTGATCACGGTGACCATCTTCGATTGCCACTCTTTGGCGGTCAGTACCTGCTCCACTTTCAGATCGCTGCCCCAATAGAGCCAGCCGCTGAAAGCCGCGGATAACGCCAGAATTAATACTGCAATTTTTTCGTTCATTCTTCTCGGCCCTTATTTACACACTTTTCCCAGGTCTTCCTGCTCGGCAAATATGCGCACAGTGATGTTTTCACCGGATTGAGCGATGGAATGAATGTAATTGAGGATGAGCTGATTGTTCTGCCCACCGGTCGCGATGATTTGATCGGGCTTGCTGCGATCAGCGTGAGATTCATTGTATTTTCTCACACATTGTTCGATGGATGGCAGCCAGCGCGACAGGTCCGGGTGATTGATTGGGGTCATCACCGGGACGTTGTCATAAATTGCCAGTTCACGGAATTTCGACTCAGACGGGTTGGTAAATAGCACCACACACAACGGCAGTAAGATAGCCACTAATAACAGGATCTTGGTCAGCATGCTGGTTTTTGCCCGGCGTACCGGGGTTGATGTTGGCGTCACTGACGGCTGCGGTTCAGTCACGCTTTCGCTCTCTGCGGATGGGGGGAGACCATCGGCGGAAACGATTGCGCTCTCTTCCGTGTCAATCTCGTCCTGGCCGGTATTTTCCTGACCCGATAGCGGGGCAGAGCGCTCAACGTTACAAATCAACTGATAACCACGTTTGGGGACGGTTTTCACAAACTGGGGGGATTTTGTGGAATCTTTCAACATTTTGCGTAATGTTGAAATGGCCTGGGTCAGGCTCGAGTCATCCACTTCAAAACCTTGATCACGCCAGACGAACTCGTGCAGATCATTGCGCGAGACAACCTCGTTAGGGCGCTCAGACAGCATCAGCAGGATACGACTTTCGTTGCTGCCGAGTCTGACAACCTCATTGTCATTTGACTGATCGACCAGTGAGTGACTATTGGGGTCAAAAGTAAATCGGTTAGCTAAGATAAACTTTGTGCCTATGTTACTCATTTAGCTCTTCTTATAATTGGACTGTTTGGTCAGTTTAATTCCGGAATCGGCTCTCTAAAATAGCAAACTGGAACAGGGGAATTTAGATAAATTGATAACTTGCCGCCCGAGGATAACTCAAAACAAATCAAAAAAAATATTGTTTTTATGGTTTTTGACCTTGAATTTACATTTGTCATCCTCATGTTAAATAGCAAATATCAATAGTCTCCGACGGCCATTCCGCCGGAGATCCGGTCCAAGATGTCATGGAGTTAACATGAGCGAAACAGCTACACAGAACAAAGAAACTCGTGGTTTCCAGTCTGAAGTAAAACAGCTACTTCACTTGATGATTCATTCTCTTTATTCAAACAAAGAGATTTTCCTGCGTGAACTGATCTCGAACGCATCCGATGCGTCAGACAAATTACGTTTCCAGGCTCTTTCTGATCCGGATTTGTATCAGGGTGATGCTGACCTGGGCGTCAAGCTGTCGTTTGATCAGGACAACAACACATTGACCATTTCCGACAACGGTATTGGTATGAGCCGCGAAGATGTGATTGAGCATCTGGGTACCATTGCCAAATCCGGAACCGCGGAATTCTTCTCCAAACTGTCGCAAGAGCAGAGTAAAGATTCTCAACTTATCGGCCAGTTTGGTGTCGGCTTTTACTCGGCATTTATTGTGGCTGATGCGGTGACGGTACGCACTCGCGCGGCTGACCAGCCTGCTGATCAGGCGGTGCAGTGGTATTCGCAAGGCGAAGGTGAGTACACCATCGAAACCATCAGCAAAGAGAGTCGTGGTACGGACATCATTCTTCACATGCGCGAAGACGGCAAAGAGTTTTTGAACGAATGGCGTTTGCGTGAGGTGATTGGTAAATATTCTGATCACATCGGTATTCCAGTGTCGATTCAGACCCAAGTCCGTGATGAAGAAGGCAACGAAACAGGGGAAACCAAGTGGGAGCAGATCAACAAAGCTCAGGCTCTGTGGACGCGTAACAAGTCAGACATCAGTGATGACGAGTACAACGAATTCTACAAGCACGTGTCCCACGATTTTGCGGACCCACTGCTTTGGAGCCACAACCGTGTCGAAGGCAAAAACGACTACACCAGCCTGTTGTATATCCCGGCCAAAGCGCCTTGGGATATGTTCAACCGTGACCACAAATCTGGTCTGAAGTTGTACGTCCAGCGTGTCTTTATCATGGACGACGCTGAGCAGTTCATGCCGTCATATCTGCGTTTCGTACGAGGTCTGATTGATTCCAATGACCTGCCGCTGAACGTCTCGCGTGAAATTCTGCAAGACAACAAAGTGACACAGTCTTTGCGAAATGCCTGTACCAAACGGGTGCTGACCATGTTGGAACGTCTGGCGAAAAACGACGCGGATAAGTATCAGAGTTTCTGGAAAGAGTTCGGTCTGGTAATGAAAGAAGGCCCGGCGGAAGACTTTAGCAACAAAGAAAAGATTGCCGCTCTGCTGCGCTTTGCGTCGACAGAGGTGGACTCGGATGAGCAGTCGGTGGATCTGGCCTCGTATGTTGAGCGAATGAAAGAAGGTCAGGACAAGATCTATTACCTGACGGCGGACAGCTACGCTGCGGCGAAGAGCAGCCCACACCTGGAGCAGTTCAAAGCCAAAGGCATTGAAGTTATTCTGATGTACGATCGCATCGATGAGTGGCTGATGAACTACCTGACCGAATTTGATGGCAAATCTTTCCAGTCAATCACCAAAGCCGGCTTAGATCTGAGCCAGTTTGAGGATGACGCGGAAAAAGAGAAGCGCAAAGAGACGGAAGAAGAGTTCAAGTCGGTGGTGGAACGCACCAAAACTTACCTGGGTGAACGAGTAAAAGAAGTGCGCACAACCTTCAAGCTGGCGTCGACGCCGGCGGTAGTGGTGACCGATGATTTTGAAATGGGCACCCAGATGGCGAAATTGCTGGCGGCCGCCGGACAAGCGGTGCCAGATGTGAAGTACATTTTCGAGATCAACCCGGATCACCCGCTGGTCAAGCGCATGGCGGATGAAGCAGACGAAGCTGCATTTGGTCGCTGGGTTGAAGTACTGTTGGGGCAGGCGATGCTGGCTGAACGGGGGTCAATGGAAGATCCATCTCAGTTCCTTGGCGCGATTAACAGCCTTTTGACTAAGGTGGAATAATCGCATTGCACGGGAAAAAGCTCGCTTCTGGCGAGCTTTTTGTTTCATGCAGGCTGTACAAAGGCTGAAAAAGGTTAACTGTTTCATTTTCTGCAGTGAAAAACCGTTCAGTTTGCATTCTTTAGTCGTAAACCCGGCCTCGGGAGTCATTTTTATGGTAGAATTCGGGGCTTGAATGTCATAACTAAGGCGTGTATTTTGCTTGCCTGTTTATGATTATTATTACCTTATACCGAAACTTACCGTAGCGTAGGGCGCGATTGTGAGCTTCGGTATAAACATCATTTCTAAAGAGGATTAAACATGCGCATCATTCTTCTAGGTGCTCCAGGTGCAGGTAAAGGCACACAAGCTCAGTTCATCATGGAGAAGTTTGGTATTCCACAAATCTCTACTGGTGACATGCTGCGTGCTGCTATCAAAGCGGGTACTGAGCTTGGCAAACAAGCGAAAGCTGTAATTGATGCTGGTCAGCTGGTTTCAGACGATATCATTCTGGGTCTGATCAAAGAGCGTATCGCTCAGGATGATTGTGAGAAAGGCTTCCTGCTGGATGGCTTCCCTCGCACCATTCCTCAAGCTGATGGCCTAAAAGAGATGGGCATTGACATCGACTACGTAATCGAATTCGACGTTGCGGACAATGTTATCGTTGAACGTATGGCGGGTCGTCGTGCGCACCTGGCTTCTGGTCGTACTTACCATGTTGTTTACAACCCGCCGAAAGTGGAAGGGAAAGACGACGTCACTGGTGAAGATCTGGTTGTACGTGATGACGATAAAGAAGAGACTGTACGCGCGCGTCTGGGGGTATACCACGAGCAAACCGCACCTCTGATTGAGTACTACGGTAAAGAAGCGGCGGCGGGCAACACCCAGTACCTGAAATTCGACGGTACCAAAGCGGTGGCTGAAGTGAGTGCGGATATTGAGAAAGCACTGGCATAATTGGCTATCGGCTGGTAATTCAGATTTGTTATAGTAAAGCGACCCGTAATGGGTCGCTTTTTTTATGAACCCTTGCCTTGTGCTGTACGTACATCTTAGGTTCTTTCACGTATAAGCTTTTGGTGTCTATGAAGAATTACAAAAAACTGGGCGTGTTGCTGGTCAATCTGGGGACGCCTGATGAACCGACTGCTCCGGCAGTGAAACGTTTTCTGAGCCAGTTTCTCCATGATCATCGGGTAGTCGATCTGACTCGTTGGCTGTGGTGTCCGTTATTGCATAGTGTGATCTTACCTGTTCGGGCGCCGAAGGTCGCCAAACTGTATCAGAGTGTCTGGATGGATGAAGGCTCTCCGTTGTTGGTGTTTTCCAAGCGTCAGGCTCAAAAACTGCAAGCACGACTGAACCTGCCAGTTGAAATTGGTATGACGTATGGGAATCCGAGTCTGCAAACTGGGGTGGAAGCGTTGATGGCGCAAGGGGTAGAACACATCCTTGTGTTGCCTTTGTATCCACAATATTCCGGTACTACGACAGCCGCAGTGTCTGATGGCTTGACGAAAGCGTTTAAAACAATGGCAGTGATCCCGGGCTATACATTGCTTCGCGATTATTACAACCATCCACTGTATATCAAAGCACTGGCGGCTAAAGTGCGCGCGTCCTGGCAACAAAACGGTCAAGGCGAGTTTTTGCTCTGCTCTTATCATGGCATCCCTAAGCGTTTTGCTGACAACGGCGATGTTTACCCACAACATTGCCAAGAGACAACTCGTTTACTGGGTGAAGAGCTGGGTTTGCCTGCTGACAAGATTGGTACCAGTTATCAGTCACGTTTTGGCCGCGAAGAGTGGCTCCAGCCTTATACGGATAAAACACTGGAAGCGTTGCCGTCTAAAGGTGTGCGCAATCTCGACATCATCAGTCCGGCATTTTCGGTCGACTGTCTGGAGACATTGGAAGAAATTTCCGAGCAGTGTCTGGAGATATTTCAACACGCAGGCGGGGAGCGTTTTACCTACATTGAGTGTTTGAACGACTCAGATCCACACATTGAGATGATGGAAACGCTGCTGGATCCTCATCTGTGTTGAGCGCCACCACAGGCATCAGTGCGTCAAATATAACAAACCCCGGCACTGGCCGGGGTTTTTTGGTGACTTAAATGTCCGATTAGGCGGTCGCTTGCTCAGATTGAGCGGCGGCGGTATCCACTTTTCCGTTACAAATTTTCGTCAATTTCGGTGCAATCAGGAACGTAACGACTGCAACCGCTGCGGTGACGTAACCGATCTTCGAGAATACATCCCCATAGATTTCCAAGGTCTGATGCGCGTCGGAGATACCAGCAGGTACCGAAGTCAGGCTGGCAACCCAGCCGGCGATCACGGCCGCGGTTGCAGAGGTCAGAAACCACATGCCCATGGCAAAGCCCATCATACGCTGAGGCACCAACTGAGCGACCATGGCCAGACCCAGACCAGATACCAGCAGCTCGCCCACCGACTGGAATGCGTAGCTGGCGATCAACCAGTTAGAACTGATGATGCCATCCGCGTTGGCGAAGTTGACACCCCAACCCAGTACCAGGAAGGAGAGCGCACACAGTACCATACCAGTGGCGAACTTAAATGGCATTGCCAGACGATCGCCCATCTTGCCATACAGCATCGCCAGAACCGGGCTGGCGATCATGATCCAGAATGGGTTCAGCGCCTGGAACTGTTCCGGAGCGACATTCATACCCAGAATATCGTGGGTTACGTTGTGAATGGCGAAGAAGTTCAGTGAGGTTGGCATCTGGAAATACAGAACGAAGAAAACCACACCCTGCAACATCAGAACGAAAGCCACGAGCATTTTGGCACGTTCCAGGCCGGTAATAGAAAACGCTTCTTTGAAGTAGAATGCCAGAATCGTCAGGCCAGCAATGACCAGGATGATGTGTGCCAGTGTCAGGTTCTGCAGCAGGTAGCTGCACACGAAGCTGGCTATCACAGCGCCGATAGCTACCATCAATAGTTTGCTCTTATCAACCGGCGCAAGATCCGCAGGTGAGCCGACACCTTTTAGCATGCGCTGACACATCACAAAGTTGACGACTGTGATGGCCAAGCCGATGGCACTGACACCAAACGCCATGCCATAGCCCATCCTCTCTGCAACGAGTGGCGTCAGGATCATCGAGAAGAACGACCCAAGATTGATCGCCATGTAATACATGGTGAAGGCGCCATCGAGGCGTGGATCGTTTTCCGGGTACACTTTTGCCAGCAAGCTGGATGGGTTGGCTTTGAACAAGCCGTTACCGACAGTAATAAAGCCCATCGCGATGTAGATCAGTGTTTCACCGCCAAAGTGTTGTTTAGTGGTTGATAGACCCAGTAACAGATAGCCGAACATTAGAATGATGGCACCAAGCGTGATTGCTCGCTTCGTACCGATCAGCTTGTCACCAATCCAGCCACCAGCTGCGACGAAACCAAACACCAGTGCAGAGAAAGCACCAAACAGGACAAACGAGTTTGACTCGTCCATCCCCATGATTTTCACCAAGTAGACGGTGAGAATGGCTTGCATGCCGTAGAAGCCGAAACGCTCCCAGAACTC
>NZ_WXWP01000255.1:0-15265 GCF_009904765.1 Vibrio sp. V39_P1S14PM300 | reverse complement strand
CACATGAGGTACACGCCTACCTTAAAACTGAGCACGCGCTTGGTGGCTTTCGTCACCGTGATAGTGATCAGTGCTATGTTCATTTTATTCATCGGTGGAACGCTGTCGTTCAAGCGTGTCGGGCAGGAATATCTGGATCACTACCTGCAGGGCATTGTTGAAGTGGTCGATAAAGAGATGGAAGATCCGGACGCCGCGTATTCAATGCAGCGCTGGATGCCTAAAATGCTGCAAGCTTCGAACATCATCGAAATGCAGCTCTCTTCCCCTGTCGGTGTAGTTTATCGCTTCAAAGATACCTCCTCACGCATTGATGAGCAGTTGTTGTACGAAAAGTCGTTTGCTTTGGAGCGCAACAGTGGCTATCAGATCGCATTTAAAGCGCTGCCCCCGTATTTGGGTTACAGTTACTCACTCGAGGCATTGTGGTCTATTACACTCGCGGTGGCTTTGGTGATTTTCTGTCTGATGCGAGGCGTTAAGTGGCTGAAGGAGCAGTTATACGGCTCTGAGCTGCTGGAAGAGCGTGGGCGGATGATCCTGGCTGGTCGGGTCGAAGAGCACGCCAAAGGCGATGAGCGCGAATGGCCATACACCGCCAGTGAAGCCTTGGATATGCTGATCGAAGAATTGCAGGACGCGCGGCAAGAGCGCAGCCGCTTTGATACGTTTATTCGTTCACAGACGTTTCTCGATCAACTGACCGGTACCGCGAACCGGGTGTTGTTTGACAGTAAACTCGAGTCAACTCTGTCCGAAAGCGGAGCCTACGGCGGGGTGATGCTATTGCGCATCAACGACTGGGATTCCTTGTGCGAGGAAAACGGTAAGAAAGCCGCCGATGATTTCATTGTCGATGTCGGTGAGGGGTTGTCGAATGTTCTGCAGCGTTACCCGGACGTGATTCTGTCGCGTTATTACGATGCCGACTTCGCTATTTTTATTCCACATCAGGGCGCGAAAGAAGTCGCTACCATTGCCTCTAACTGCCTTAAACAACTGGAAAAGATCACACCTCCGCCTCCGATTGACGCTGAGGACTGGTGCCACATCGGGGTCAGTATGTATCAGGAAGGGGAGCGCAGAGGGCGCATTCTTGATGAAGCCGAAACGGCGCTGAAAAGTGCGCAGCTGCAACGAATCAACACCTGGAGTCGTTTTCAGAAAAGCGCCAACGCCAATCTGGAACGTGGCAGTGTCCGTTGGCGGACCTTGTTTGATCAAGTGCTGACTCCCAGTAAGCTGCAAATCTATCAGCAGCCGTGCTACCTGTTAACGTCACACAAAGAGTTACAGTTAGAACACCATGAGCTGTTTGCCCGCATTGATGATCCGGAGCGCGGGATCCTGAAAGCGTCCCGATTTAATGCTGCGATCGAATCGGTGGGTTATGAAACCATGATGGATAAAACGGTATTGATCTCTGTGATCCGCCATATCAAACAGTCGCCACAGCGTAAGCCGCTATCGGTGAATCTGTATGTCCAGCCATTTGCGGATAAATCTTACTTTAAATGGTTCCGCGATGAGCTGCTGCAGTTGCCAATGGATCTGCGTGGCATGCTGACGTTTGAGTTTTCGGAGGCCCGTCTGGTCAAACATCTTGATTACATGCGCCCGGTGATCCGAATGATCGCTGGTATCGGTTGCAAAGTGTGTGTCGGTCAGGCCGGGCGCTCGATCGTCAGTACCTATTATCTGAAAGATCTTAAAGTGGACTTCCTTAAGCTGCATCGCAGTTTGATCAAACAGATCGATCAACGCCATGAAAATCAGTTATTTGTCCGCAGCCTGATTGGCGCCTGTAAAGGACTGAAAACTCAGGTTATCGCGGTAGGCGTCGACAGCAGGGAAGAGCAGGATGTGCTTATCAGCCTTGGGGTGGATGGGTTGCAGGGGCGTTATCTGGCGGCGGAAACGCCCATGTTGCCTGAAATCAGCCCAACCCCGGTCACACGGCGTGACACCAGTAGCGCGAAAGTCCAGCCCGGTAGACGAAACCGCTGGCGGCGCAAATAGCCGCATCAGTGGTGCCTTATACTGTGCGGGTTGTCACTCTGGGTTTCGAATAGCAGTGCGTTTCCAGCTGCGAGCGTGGAACGCTGCTCATAACAATCAGCCTCGAGCGGTATGATGCTCCGCGATTTTTTGTTAGGGTGCGGGCATGCCTTCTGAGGTGGCGTCAACGTGGTTCGTGTGTTCGCCACCGACAGTCAGCGGATTATCAACTGCGAGCCGAGGAAACGTGCCAATGAATCAACACTTGGGATTTAGCCTGATAAAACTGACGGTGATGCTGATGATCCTGGGAATTCTGACGGTGATCGCCGCCCCGCGCTTTTTGAATCTTCATTCTGAGGCTCGAATGTCGGCATTAGAGGGACTCAAAAGTGCTATGCAAAACGCAGCCGGCGTTGTGCATGCACAGGCTGAACAGACTCCGCAGGCAACGCGATCTGCAGTCACTATGAGCCTGAATTCGGGCTCGCAAGTGGTCGAGATGGTGTTTGGTTATCCGGCAGCCACGTCAGCCGGAATTGGTCACGCGGTGGCGGGTCTGAGCGACACCGCTACCTGGCGGGTGGTGTCGACGTCGGCCACATCGATTAGCTATGGATTTCGTGACGATAGCGAAAAAGCCTGTGTCGTGCGCTACGTGCAGCCCTCAAGTGCGGGCGAACCACCTCAAATTATCACCTCGAATGCTGAGCAGTGCTGATTCATAAGGCCGCCTGATAGTCATCTTTCCGAGCGCGATGATATTCACCGCCGGTCATAAGCGTATGCGTTGCCTGCGTCACACCCGGCGCAGCGGATTGCTACGCGATCAAGGCAGATTTTTCCGATTAGGTTAGGAATCTGTTAGAAATTGAGT
Organism: Vibrio sp. V39_P1S14PM300; assembly: GCF_009904765.1. Lineage (NCBI taxonomy): Bacteria > Pseudomonadati > Pseudomonadota > Gammaproteobacteria > Vibrionales > Vibrionaceae > Vibrio > Vibrio sp. V39_P1S14PM300. Next base: position 12,390 of record NZ_WXWP01000255.1, on the reverse strand, counting down.
GTTTCAGCCCATGTTTCCGCTTCAATGCCTTGCTGTGATGGCGAGGCATTGGTACATTTAGTGCAATTTTCATCTTCTAATTCTTGCAGGACGAGCGAAGAAATATGTTCAAAAAACTTCGTGGCATGTTTTCAAATGACCTATCGATTGATTTAGGTACTGCCAACACTCTTATTTATGTTAAAGGACAGGGCATTGTTCTGGACGAACCATCAGTAGTCGCCATCCGTCAGGACCGTAACCGGACGGGAAAAAGTGTAGCCGCAGTTGGTCATGCCGCCAAGCAGATGCTGGGCCGTACGCCGGGTAATATTTCTGCTATTCGTCCAATGAAAGACGGTGTGATCGCCGACTTTTATGTTACGGAAAAAATGCTGCAACACTTCATTAAACAGGTGCATGACAACAGCATTTTGAAACCAAGCCCGCGCGTACTGGTGTGCGTGCCTTGTGGCTCCACTCAGGTAGAGCGCCGTGCGATTCGTGAATCGGCACTGGGCGCTGGTGCACGTGAAGTGTACTTAATCGATGAGCCAATGGCGGCCGCGATCGGTGCTGGCCTGCGTGTTTCAGAACCGACCGGTTCTATGGTGGTCGATATCGGTGGCGGTACGACGGAAGTGGCGGTGATCTCGCTGAACGGTGTGGTGTATTCCTCCTCAGTGCGTATCGGTGGTGACCGTTTTGATGAAGCTATCATCAATTATGTTCGCCGTAACTACGGTAGTCTGATTGGTGAAGCGACCGCAGAAAAGATCAAACATGAAATCGGCTCGGCATACCCGGGTGATGAAGTTCAGGAAATTGAAGTGCGCGGCCGTAACCTAGCAGAAGGTGTGCCACGCAGTTTCAGCCTCAACTCAAACGAAATTCTGGAAGCGTTGCAAGAGCCTCTGACGGGCATCGTCTCCGCGGTGATGGTTGCGCTGGAACAGTGTCCGCCTGAACTGGCGTCCGACATTTCAGAAAACGGCATGGTACTGACCGGTGGTGGTGCTTTGCTGAAAGACATCGACCGTCTGCTGACGGAAGAAACAGGTATTCCGGTTGTTATTGCTGAAGATCCCCTCACTTGTGTGGCTCGTGGCGGTGGTAAAGCGCTGGAAATGATCGACATGCACGGTGGCGATCTCTTTAGCGAAGAATAATAACGATGTCGATCCGGGCTGACCGAGCGCCGGATCCTGAAACCGGAATAGGGGATCTCTATAGATGAAGCCGATTTTTGGCAGAGGACCTTCCCTGCAACTTCGCCTGTTTCTTGCGGTCATCGTATCAGCCAGCCTTATGCTGGCTGATAGTCGTTTAGGTGCTTTCGCCAACGTACGCTTTTTGCTCAACAGCCTGGTCGCGCCAATCCAGTACGCGGCCGATCTTCCCCGGGTGATGTTTGACGATTTTTATGAGCGACTCAACTCCCGTCAGGAATTGATGGAATCCAATCGTGGACTGAAACAGGAAGTGCTGCGCCTCAAAAGTGAGCTGATCCTGTTGGACCAGTACCGGGAAGAAAACCAGCGTTTTCGTAAACTGCTGGGCTCGTCGTTTGTCCGTGATGAGAGAAAAGTGGTGACGGAAGTGATGGCGGTGGATACCTCCCCATATCGTCATCAGGTGGTGATCGACAAAGGTCAGATTGATGGCGTATACGTTGGGCAGCCAGTGATCAATGAAAAAGGCATTGTGGGTCAGGTAACATTTGTGTCGGCGCACAATAGTCGGGTACTGCTGTTGACTGACAGCAACAGTGCCATTCCTGTGCAAGTGATACGCAATGATATCCGGGTGATCGCATCCGGTAATGGGAAAATTGACCAGATTCAGCTTGAACATATTCCAACCAGCACTGACATTCAACAGGGCGACCTATTGGTGAGCTCTGGACTGGGCGGCGTGTACCCGGAAGGTTATCCGGTGGCGCATGTTTCGAAGGTCGAGCGAGACACTCAGCGCGAGTTTGCGTCCATTGAGGCGGATCCGGTGGTGGATTTCGAACGTTTGCGATACCTACTGCTGATATGGCCCAATGGCTCGAAACCTGAAGCGGCCGGTCTGACAACCAGCAATGAGCCGCCACAAGCTCAGCCGGAGGCGCAAGATGGGCAATAATACGTTAAGCAGCCGCCTGGCAATCTGGCTGACCTTTCTGATCGCGTTGGTGCTGCAGACCATTCCCTGGCCGGGCGTGCTGGATTTGGTTCGACCGTCCTGGTTGCTGCTGGTGACCTGCTATTGGGTGCTGGCACTGCCACATCGGGTCAATGTCGGTACTGCGCTGATTCTGGGGCTGTTGTGGGACGTGCTGCTGGGCTCAACGCTGGGCATTCGCGGCATGATGATGTCGATTGTGGTCTATCTGGTGGCATTAAACTTTCTGGTGCTGCGTAACATGGCACTGTGGCAGCAAGCATTGGTGATTGCTTTGCTGTCGATGTTACTGGATGTACTGATTTTCGGTGGTGAATACCTGATCCGAGACATCACGTTTAACACTATGTCGCTGTGGAGCGGGCTGGTTAACTGCATTCTTTGGCCGTGGTTATTCCTGTTGCTGCGTCGCATTCGACGTCACTGGCATGTAAGATAATGAATATAGTATTAGCGTCCGGCTCTCCGCGGCGTAAAGAACTGCTGGCTCAGCTTGGCTATCAGTTCCAGGTAATGACCACGGATGTGGAAGAGCAGCGGCAGCCCGGCGAAGCGCCACTGGATTACGTGCGCCGCTTGTCGCAAGACAAAGCGCTGGCGGGAGTGACGCTGGCAGGGGCTGTGATGGCAGCCCCGGTGGTGATTGGCTCCGACACCATCGTCGTTCAGGGCGATGAGGTGCTGGAAAAACCGCTCGACCTGGCCGATGCCAAGCGTATGTTGCTGGGGTTATCCGATACACGCCACCAGGTGATGACCGCGGTCACCGTGGCCAATAAACAGATGCATAAATCGGTCGTTGTGACGACCGATGTGTGGTTCAAACCCTTGTCTGAAAAAGAAATTGAACAATACTGGCAAACGGGTGAGCCATGCGATAAAGCTGGCAGTTACGGCATACAAGGACTGGGTGGAAAATTTGTAACCAGAATTGAGGGCAGCTTTTACGCTGTTGTGGGTTTACCTCTATTTGAAACTGACCAGCTTCTGCGCGAATTCTTATAAATTAAAAATTGAGGTGCTCTCATGAGTGCAGAACTGCTGATTAACGTGACCCCGAGTGAAACTCGTGTGGCCATGATTGAAGGCGGCGTCCTTCAGGAAATCCATATTGAACGTGAAGCAAAACGAGGCATTGTTGGCAACATCTACAAAGGGAAAGTGAGCCGGGTTCTGCCGGGTATGCAGGCCGCTTTTGTGGATATCGGTTTAGACAAAGCGGCGTTTCTTCACGCCTCTGATATTGTCCCTCACACCGAATGCGTGGCTGAAAACGAAAAGCAGCAATTTCAGGTCCGCGATATCTCCGAACTGGTTCGTCAGGGACAGGATATCGTGGTCCAGGTGGTCAAAGATCCGCTCGGTACCAAAGGGGCACGGTTGACCACGGACATCACTCTGCCTTCCCGTTATCTGGTCTTCATGCCAGGCGCCAGCCATGTTGGTGTCTCGCAGCGAATTGAAAGCGAAGAAGAGCGCGAGCGCCTGAAGAAAGTGGTGATGAACTACTGCGATGAGCACGGCGGTTTTATCATCCGCACTGCGGCAGAAGGCGCATTTGATAAAGAGCTCTCTCAGGACGCGGCGTTTCTGAAACGCCTGTGGTCGAAAGTGATGGAGCGCCGCTCTAAATACAAAACCCGTTCGACATTATATGGTGAGCTTGGATTGTCTCAGCGTATCCTGCGCGACTTTGTCGGTACAGACCTGACAAAAATTCTGGTCGACTCACGTACGGAGTATGAAAACCTACAAGAATTCACCTCCGAATACGTCCCTGAGCTGACCGATAAGCTGGAATTGTACGAAGGCGACAAGCCGATTTTCGATATGTACGACACCGAGAATGAGATCCAACGTTCGCTGGAGCGGAAGGTGGAACTCAAATCCGGTGGTTATCTGATCATTGATCAAACCGAAGCCATGACCACGGTCGACATCAACACCGGTGCGTTTGTCGGGCGGCGGAATCTAGAAGAAACCATCTTCAATACCAATGTCGAGGCGACGCAGGCGATCGCGCGTCAACTGCGTTTGCGTAACCTGGGTGGCATCATCATCATCGATTTTATCGATATGGCATCGGATGAGCACCGTAAGCGGGTACTTACCTCACTGGAAGCCGCCTTGAGTAAAGATCGGGTGAAAACCAACATCAACGGCTTTACCCAGCTTGGCCTGGTTGAAATGACCCGTAAACGTACCCGCGAAAGTATTGAACATGTGCTGTGTTCTACTTGTCCAACTTGTGAGGGGCGTGGCAGCGTTAAAACCGTGGAAACTGTGTGCTATGAAGTCCTGCGTGAAATCACCCGGGTCAATCGTGCTTACGATGCCGACAAGTTTGTGGTGTACGCCTCACCGGCCGTCGCGGACACGTTGCAGGGCGACGAATCTCATGCGCTGGCGGAACTGGAAGTGTTTATTGGCAAGGAAGTGCGTATCCAGGCGGAGCCACTTTACAGTCAGGAACAGTTTGATGTGGTTATGATGTGATGGAAATTGTGTGAACCCTGGTGTTACCCGCTTATCGCGTTTTCTTCTTTGGTTAGTCGTCACTTTACTGGTGACGCTTGCCGTGGCTGTGACCGCTTTGCGGATCATGTTACCTGAGCTCAACCGCTATCAAGTTCAGATTCAGAACATGGTCAATGAAGCCACCGGGCTTGAATTTCATATTGATAATGTCAGTGGATTCTGGCGTAACACACACCCATCCATTTCCCTTCAGGGCTTGAAGGCAGAGCAGCCAGAGGGCTCAACCGTCGGTTTTTCGGCTGACAAAATTGAAATTGAGTTTGATCTGATCCAGTCGCTGATGCAGATGCAGCCAGTGATCGCTGAACTGACGACCTACCAGCTGAAACTGGATTTGCGCCGCGTCGATCTGTTCTCTCAGCGTCAATCTGATGCCACTGACAGCAAAGACAACCGGGTACTGCAACGTCTGGATAACTTGTTCTTGCGCCAGTTGGATGACTTTTCCCTGCTCCATTCCGCGATTCAGTACCGCTCTGTGGCCGGCGAAGAGCGCCAGCTCGATATTGAGAAGCTGCGCTGGAAGAACAGTGGCCGCCGCCATCGCGCTGAAGGGGTGGTCAGCATTGCGGAAAAACACATCAACTCGCTGTCGGTGAACGCCGATTTTATTGACCATGGCTCGTTGCAGGATGTGTCCGGTGAGTTTTATGTCGGGGCCGAGAATCTGCGCATTACGCCGTGGCTGACCACCTATCTGCAGACACAGACGGGCATTGACAATGGTCAAATCAGCTTCAACAGTTGGGTAACGCTTGAGCACAGTCATCCGCAGGATGCGTATGTTGAGTTAAAGCCGTCAGACATCAGCTGGCGGGAAGGAACGCGTCATGACCTGATGCTCGAATCCGGCATATTCCAATTGGTTCCTTCGCAAAAAGGCTGGCAAGTAAGCGGGCATTCACTTCGAGTGCGCACCGATGACAAAGCATGGCCGGAATTGGATGTGGCGTTTAACTGGCAACCGGACAAATGGCGTCTGAACGTCTCGCAACTGGATCTGGCTGCGATCGCTCCGCTGGTGAAGTTGGCACCTGACTCTGACCAAACCTCGCTGTTGATTGATCAGCTCCAGCCGGGGGGACTGGTTGAAGACTTGCGCATCGCCATGGGGAAAGACCGCGATTCTTTGCAATACTCGGCGCGTTTGAGTGACGGATCGCTGGCACAATGGCAACTGCTGCCTGAACTGCATCACCTGTCGGCCACTCTGACTGGGAATGCCCGCCAGGCGCACGCCCGATTATCATTAATTGATGATGTGTTGCCGTATGGCGAGGTCTTCCAGGCTCCGCTCAATATTAAGCAAGGCGCAGTAAACCTCGTCTGGCAAAAGCAGACCAGCGGCTGGTCGTTGTGGGCTGATAAAGTCACGGTCGCAACCCCGGATTTACAGGTATTGGGGGCGTTTCGTCTTGATTTTCCTGAGGATCAGAGTCCGTTTTTGTCTTTCTACGCTGAAGCGGATCTGTACAACGCCGGTCAGACCTGGCGTTATTTGCCCACGCTGGCGTTAGGACGCACGCTGACCGATTATCTCTCGACCGCAATACAGGCCGGTCAGGTCGATACCGCCAAGCTGGTATGGTACGGCGCACTCAATGATTTCCCCTATCATGAGCATAATGGTGTCTTTCAGGCGTGGGTGGGTCTGAAGCACGCCAAGTTCAGTTTTGATACGGCCTGGCCGCCAATCACCGACCTGCAACTGGATCTGTTGTTCCACAACGATGCCATGTACCTCGATTCGCATGACGCCACGCTGATGAACGTGAAAGCGCAGCGGATCACTGGCCGCATTCCCGAACTGGCGGAAGGGGGGCACATTGAGATTGAAGCCAGTGCCACGGCGCAAGGGAACGATTTACGCGATTACATGACCGCCACGCCGCTGGTGGACTCGGTGGGCGCAGCACTGACTGCAGTGCAGGTGGATGGTGAGGTCAAATCTGCGTTTCAGCTCAATATTCCATTTGACGGCGATAAAGAGCCGCGCGCCTGGGGCTGGGCTGATCTGACAGACAATCATGTGGAAATCGATGCACCGGCGATGACGCTGGAAAAAGTTTCGGGTCGGATCCGCTTTGACAACGACGTGGTCCAGGCCGCGGGGCTGGCCGCTGGCTTGCTCAAGCAGCCCGTCTCTATTGACTTCAAAGGTGAAAGTGCGGCGAACGGATATGACGTGAATATCGATGTATTGGGCGATTGGAAGATCAAGCCACTCAGCCCTTATCTGGGATCTCGCTGGACGCAGCCACTGACGGGACATGCGCCGTGGACGATGGATCTCAATATTCAGCTCAATGATGTCGGCTTCACTTATCAAATTGATACGCAGGCGGATTTACGTCAACTGAGCAGCCGTTACCCCTATCCACTCAATCGAGACGCAGGCACTGCGGGCAAAGCGCGTTTGCAGGCATCAGGTAATCAACAATCAGTCACCGCCCGGTTGTCGCTGCCGTCGGCCAAATATCAGGCGGAAATCGACATCAGCAAAGATAAGCCGGTGTTGCAAGCCACCAACCTGGTGCTGGGCAGTGGCAGTTTTAAGATCAGCCCGGTGGTGGGGCATCAGGCGCAAGTGCGTACCGATAAGTTGAACCTGGATGAGTGGCTGGCCCTACTGGGTCATTCGTCTGACGCTCAAACGGCGTCGTCACAGCAGCAGAAGGCAGAGGCTGTGGAAATACCATTGCCTGAACGGGTTGATGTCAACGTTGCGGAGCTGACGCTGGGCGGGATCGACTGGCACGACGTTAACTTTGATGCTCGTAAGAAGAACCTCACCTGGTATATGTCGCTGGACAGTCAGGAAGCCAAAGGCGAAGCCAGCTACCTGCAGCCCTACGATCTGAGTGTGGCTCTGGAACGCCTGCATGTGTACATTCCTGAGCTGGAGAACAAGCAGAAGTCAGAAACCAGCCTGTTCCGGGGTCAGGAAGAGGGGGCATCACTGATCTCTGACTTTGATCGCGAGTTTCACGATCTGATGCCCAACCTGACTCTGAATATCGACGATTTCTGGTTGCAGGGCTACAAGGTGGGCAAGTTGACGATGGATTTGCAGCGCACTGGCGATCAACTGGAGTGGAAACAACTGACGCTGCAAAGTGGCAACAACAAAGTGGCGATCCAAGGCGCCTGGTCACTGACCGATACCAGTAGCCACACCAATTTCAACCTTGATATGCAAGGGCAGAATAACTCAGAGTTGATGGAGCGTTTCGGCATCAGCTCCGGCATCCAACAGGCTCCGTTTGAGCTGTCCGGTAATATCGACTGGGATGGCGCGCCCTGGTCGATGAGGGTTGATACGCTCAAAGGCAACATCAAAACCAAACTGGGCAAAGGCATGGTGTCGGATGTCAGCGGCGCGGCGCGTCTGCTCGGTCTGTTCAGTCTGGATTCGATCATTCGCAAGATGCAACTCGATTTTTCCGACGTGTTTGACAAAGGCATGGCGTTCAACTCGATTTCCGGCAGCGGTGAGATCCGCAACGGCATTTTTGTCACTAATGACATTAAGATGGACGCGGTGGCGGGCGAGATGAAGATCAAAGGCATGGCCAACCTTAATACCCGGATGGTGGATGCCGAAGTTAACTTCACGCCGGATATTACCTCCGGCATACCGGTATTAACCGCGTTTGCAGTGACACCGCAGACGGCGTTGTATGTGTTGGCCATAACCACGGTGCTTTCCCCTGTTGTGGAAGTCTTTACTCAGGTAGATTATGAAGTGAAAGGGCCGCTGGACTCGCCGACGGTGAAAGAACTGTCGCGCAGTAAAGGTGAGTTTAAACTGCCGGAATCACTGCGGCTTAAAAGTAAAGAGTAAGGAGGACGCATGGAGCGCGTCGGATTGATCCAGATGACCTCAGGTGCGGACCCTGAGCAAAATATTGACTTTGTGGCGGCGCAGCTGCCCGGATTGGTGGCGCAAGGCGTCCAATGGGTGGTATTGCCAGAGAATGCGCTGGTGTTTGGCTCGCGAGCCGATTATCACCGTCACGCCTATCCACTTGGTGACGGGCCACTATTCGGGGCGATGGCGGCTCTGGCGCGCCAGCATGCCATCTGGATCGTGGTTGGCAGTATGCCAGTGCGCCGGGCGGAGGGCGTCAGCACCACGTGTGTGGTGATCAATTCGCTCGGGGAACCCGTAGCGTACTATGATAAACTGCATATGTTTGATGTCGATGTCGCCGATGGCCACCAACATTATCGGGAGTCGGAAACCTTTATACCGGGTAATCAGGTGAGTACCACCTCGACACCTTTTGGCAAACTTGGTCTGTCAATCTGTTATGATGTGCGTTTCCCCCATTTGTATGCGGAGCTGGTGGATTTGGGTGCTCAGATCCTGCTTGTTCCAGCGGCGTTTACCGCGGTCACCGGTGAGGCGCATTGGGAAACGCTGTTGCGTGCCCGAGCGATTGAGACGCAGTGCTGGGTGGTCGCCGTTAATCAGACAGGCACCCATCAGGGTGGCAGAGAAACCTGGGGACATTCAATGGTGATTACACCCTGGGGTGAGAAAGTCACCGATCTTGGCCGGCAGGCAGGCACAGGCATCGCCGACATCGACCTGGCGCAGGTCGATAAGCTTCGAACCGCCATGCCGGTTCAGCAACATCGCCGTTTCGCCAATCAGTTTCAACCTAAATAAGAGCAGAATATGACGATTAACCGCATTGAAGATGCACTCCTGAAACCGGCCGGTCTGACAGAGCAGGACGTTGCCGCGACTCTGGCAAGCATCACGACCCGCGCTGTAGACTACGCTGACATCTATTTTCAATCCAGCTGGCACGAGTCTCTGGTACTGGAAGACAGCATCATCAAAGATGGTTCATTCAATATTGATTGTGGCGTTGGTGTCCGCGCTGTCTCCGGCGAGAAAACCGGCTTTGCCTACTCTGATCAGATTCAACTTGAAGGGTTAAAACAAAGTGCCCAGGCCGCCCGGGGGATTGCACAACAAGGTCAGAATGGTCAATTGCAGGCGTTTCGCCGTCATGATAACCAACAGGTGTACGCGGCTGTTAACCCGTTAGAATGTTGGGAGAAACAACAGAAAACTCAACTTCTGAAAGCGCTGGATGCGTACATCCGGACCAAAGAACCGTTAATTAAAGAAGTGTCAGTCAGCCTCAGTGGTGTCCATGAACAGGTGCTGGTGGCTGCAACCGACGGAACCTATGCTGGCGATATCCGTCCGCTGGTGCGTTTATCGATCAGCGTGCTGGCACAAAAAGGCGATCGTCGTGAGCGCGGCAGCGCCGGTGGTGGTGGTCGCTTCGATTACAATTATTTCCTCTCGGATCTCAACGGCAGTCAGATTGCGTACCAGTACGCAGACGAAGCGATCCGAATGGCGCTGGTGAATCTGGAAGCCGACGCCGCGCCTGCGGGGGCGATGCCAGTTGTATTGGGTTCTGGTTGGCCGGGAGTACTGCTGCACGAAGCTGTCGGACACGGCCTGGAAGGGGACTTTAACCGCAAGGAATCGTCGGTCTTTTCCGGCAAGATGGGCCAGAAAGTCACCTCAGATCTGTGTACCATTGTGGATGATGGCACTTTGACGGATCTGCGAGGCTCACTCAACATCGATGATGAAGGAGTCAACGGCCAGTACAACACGCTGATTGAAAACGGGGTGCTCAAAGGGTACATGCAGGACAAACTGAATGCGCGCCTGATGGGTGTCGCACCGACGGGTAATGGCCGTCGTGAGTCTTATGCTCACCTGCCGATGCCGCGCATGACCAATACCTACATGCTGCCAGGTCAGCACACGCCGGAAGAGATCATCTCGACGGTGAAAAAAGGCCTGTATGCGCCGAATTTTGGTGGGGGCCAGGTGGACATCACGTCTGGTAAATTTGTTTTCTCTGCCTCTGAAGCGTATTTGATTGAAGACGGAAAAATTACCCGTCCGGTGAAAGGCGCGACGTTAATTGGCTCGGGCATTGAAGCGATGCAGCAGGTATCGATGGTGGGCAACGATCTCAGCATTGATCGGGGCGTGGGTGTTTGCGGCAAAGCCGGGCAGAGTGTGCCTGTGGGGGTTGGACAACCGACGCTGAAACTCGATTCGCTGACCGTCGGCGGAACGGAATAACAAAAAAGCTGCGCAGAGCGCAGCTTTTTTTCGTTCAGAGCCTGTCAGGAATCAGATGTCGTCCCGCTCGATAGGGCAGCTCATACAACGCGCACCACCACGGCCACGGCCCAGCTCGTTGCCCGGGATGGTCAGAACCTGAATGCCGGCTTTATCATACTTCTCGTTGGTGTAGACATTGCGCTCGTAGCCAATTACCACACCCGGTTTGACGGTGAGTACGTTGTTGGCGTCATTCCATTGCTCACGTTCCGCTTCGTAATTGTCACCGCCGGTGGTGATGATTTTGAGGTAATCCAGTCCCAGCGCCTCTTCGATTGCGTGCACATAGCTCGGTGCGCTCTGCGCCTGGATGGTGCCATCGTCTTTAGGCGTCAGACGCCAGGTCGCGAGATCTTTGCGCATGATTTCCGGATACACCGAGAACGTATCAATGTCCATGTGGGTCATTACGGTATCCAGGTGCATGCACGAACGGTGTTTTGGCAGTTCCACTGCGATCACTTCTTTGGCTTGTCCATGACGGAATAGGTTGGCCGCCAGGTTCTCAACCCCTTGCGGAGTGGTGCGCTCGGAAATACCAATCAAGACAGCTCCATTACCAATTACCAGTACGTCGCCGCCTTCAATGTTGGCGTTGTCGTAATGCAAATCTTCATCACCGAAGTACTTAATGAAATCCTGGCCGGCAAAGACCGGGTGCCAGCGGTAGATCGCCCGCAAATGGTTGGTTTCACGTTGACGAGCCGGTTTCATCATTGGATTGAGTGACACGCCACCGTAGACCCAGCAAGATGTATCACGGGTAAACAGATGATTGGGTAGCGGTTCAATGACGAAATCCAGTGGACGGTGCATGCGAGGCAGCATTGAGGCGGAATCCAGCTTAAGTTCAGAATACGCCAGACCACCCAGTAAGACGGTGGCCAGATGCTCATTATCCATTTCTGACAGATAACGACGCAGTTCGCTGGCAAAGGTTGGGCCGTAACGGAAATCAGAAATCTGGGTGTCGAGCAGCCACTGTTTGGCTTCTGCGATGGCCAGTGTTTCCACCAACAGATCGTGCAGCAGCAGAACTTCCACGTCCTGAGCGCGTAAGGTGTCGGCGAAGGCATCATGCTCTTTGCCTGCCGCTTCGACCGCCAGTACATCATCAAACAACAGCTCATGGCAGTTTGATGGTGTTAAGTGGGTGAGGGCGCGTTCTGGGCGATTCAGCAGCACTCGGCGCAGTTGACCGACTTCAGATCCAACGTACAACTTACTCATTTTGTATCCTTACTCTTATTCCAGCCCGTATTTATGACAAGCTTAACGGGAAGATGCAAGTTGATTAATTGAAGCTTTTATCTAAAGTTTGTGTTTTTTGTTGGTGTATATTTTTCTATGGTGTGTTTTTTTGATTGTTATTGAAATTTTATGTGTTTTGGTGCCGGTTGTGGAAAATGCGTGACTATGCGTACTTGGCCCAAGGTGCAATAGCGTAGATCTCAATGCAAATGAGAATAGTTATTCAATATTTGAGATGAATAGCAAGTTTTATCTAAATTTTATGCAGATAAGTGGGCGAG
>NZ_WXWP01000413.1:0-15343 GCF_009904765.1 Vibrio sp. V39_P1S14PM300 | reverse complement strand
TGGTGGTACGAGTCTGAAACACAAATTTGATAACTCTCAGAGACAGGCGCACACTTTGCTCTTCTCGTGTTAATGAAGGTGTAGTAATGAAAACTGGAGATAAACAGTTTGCCGTGATTGGGTTGGGGCGTTTTGGTTTGTCGGTTTGTCAGGAGCTGGAAGATTCCGGGGCACAGGTATTGGCGGTCGACATCAACGAAGATCGGGTCCGCGAAGCGGCGGGTTTTGTGACGCAGGCGATTGTCGCCAACTGCACCAATGAAGAGACCGTCTCAGAGCTGAAGCTGAGTGACTACGACATGGTGATGGTGGCCATCGGCGCTGATGTGAACGCCAGTATTCTGACCACTCTGGTGGTGAAAGAAAGTGGGGTGAAAGCGGTATGGGTGAAGGCCAGCGATCGCTTTCAGGCCAAGATTTTACAAAAAATCGGTGCGGACCATGTGATCATGCCTGAGCGGGATATGGGCGTGCGCGTGGCACGTAAAATGCTCGACAAACGCGTGCTTGAATTCCAAGAGCTGGGCAGTGGTCTGGCGATGACCGAGATCATTGTTGGTGCGAAATTGATGGGTAAGACGCTGGGGCAGTTGGCCTTGTGTAAAGTGGCAGGCGTGCAGGTGCTGGGCTTTAAACGTGGTCCGGATATCACCAAGGCGCCGGATATGGATCGTAGCCTGGAAATTGGCGACATTATTATTATTGTCGGGCCGAAAGAGGCGCTGGCCAGTCGGCTGAAACAGTTATGATTTTTTCTCAACGGCACGGGGCGATTTACGCCCTGGACAGTGAGAAAACTCAAAAGAAAGGCGGCGAGCCGCGCATTATTCTCTTGAGTTTTCTTGGTGTCCTTATCCCGTCGGCACTATTACTCACGTTGCCGGTGTTTTCTGTTTCCGGCCTGAGTCTGACTGACGCGCTGTTCACCGCCACCTCTGCAATCAGCGTGACGGGGCTTGGTGTGGTGGATACCGGTCAGCACTTTACCTTGGAAGGTAAGATCCTGTTGATGTGCCTGATGCAAATTGGTGGCCTGGGACAGATGACCTTGTCAGCCGTATTGCTGTATCTGTTCGGCGTCCGTCTGAGCCTGAGGCAGCAAGCGTTGGCCAAAGAAGCATTAGGACAGGATCGGAGAGTCAATTTGCGCAGCCTGGTCAAGAAAATCATCGTCTTTGCGATGGTGGCTGAAACGCTCGGCTTTGTGCTTCTCTCACTACGTTGGGTGCCAGAAATGGGCTGGCAAACCGGGATGTTTTATGCGCTGTTTCATTCGGTGTCGGCATTTAACAATGCGGGCTTTGCGTTGTTCTCCGACAGCATGATTGGCTTTGTGAACGATCCACTGGTCATCTTCACGTTGGCGGCGTTGTTTATCTTTGGTGGTTTGGGCTTTACAGTGATCGGTGACTTGTTGAGTAACCTGAAAAAAGGCTTCGCACATCTGCATTTGCATACCAAACTGATGCTAATGATGACGCCAGTTTTGTTGGTGTTTGGCACCATCATGTTCTGGCTGCTGGAGCACAATAACCCGTACACCATGGGGACGCTGAATCCGGGTACCCAGTGGCTGGCGGCTTTCTTTCAGTCAGCCAGTGCCCGGACCGCCGGTTTCAACAGCATCGATCTGACGCAGTTTTCTCAACCGGCGCTGCTGATTATGATTGTACTGATGCTGATTGGTGCGGGTTCGACGTCGACCGGCGGGGGGATCAAAGTCTCGACTTTCTCTGTTGCGATTATGGCAACCTGGGCATTCCTGACGCAGAAACGCTATGTGGTTTTGTTCAAGCGCACCATCAGTTGGCCAACGGTCACCAAAGCGCTGGCGATCATCGTGGTGAGCGGTTTATTGTTAACTACAGCCATGTTCTTGCTGATGCTGACGGAACAGTCCAGCTTCGACAAAGTTATGTTCGAGACTATTTCTGCCTTTGCCACGGTCGGGCTGACTGCCGGGTTAACAGCGGAGTTGTCGGAGCCTGGGAAGTGGATCATGATTGTGGTGATGATTATTGGCCGTATCGGCCCGTTAACACTGGCGTATTTGTTGGCGCGTCCGGAACCATCGCTGCTGAAATACCCAGAAGATAACGTGCTGACGGGGTAATTCAGTCCCCGCCGAAGTGATCCGACAATGCGGCGCGGCGGTTTTTCGCCGGGCCGCCGTTTTCTCTGTCAATGGTATGCTCAAACCCTTGCTTGATGAAGCGTTGAGTCGGGCTGTTGGGCTGCAGGCGTTTGAGTTGGGGTGAGCGCTCCGTTCCGGCCATTTCGTAAATCGAGATGCCACTGCCCGTTTCGACGTAGATGCGCTTGCCGGTAAAATCGTATTGGGTGGCGATCAATCGGCCATTCTTGAACACGCCGTGATCATTGAGTGTCAGAGTATCCGTGTTGTAGACCGGTGTCCCGATCTCAACCCAGGTTCCATAAACATGTTCTGGGTTGGTGTAAGCGCGATAGCTAAAATAGATCAACAGGGCAAACCCGGCGGCAAGCGTCGCCAGAATCAAACCTAAGATAACTTTGATTGCACTCTGTTTTGCCATTCCAGACCCAGCGTCGACTCCTACACCTGTAACGGGATTTTTGACTGCCATTCCTTGCATCCCCGGCCACGAGTTATTCCGTACTCCGTATGACAGAGTGTAATAATTGGCTCAAGGTCGCAAATAACACCAGTAGAAATTTGATCTTCTGCTCAAAGGTTACGGCCTGTTATGCAGCGTTATGGATATCCAGATACGGCGTGACCAGTGACTGAACATCGACATTGGCGTGCAAACGAGCTGCCAGTAAGTATAGCCCACCGATTTTGCGGTGGAGGAAAAGCGCATCCGCAGGTGGTGTATGCCAATAATCTTTTTCCATACTCAGGACGGTGCCGGCATCACGCAGTCGCTGCGCTAGGCCGCTGGTGGCAAAATCATAATCACCCTGATGCAGCATGGGCTCACACGCCATTCTGACCAGTGCTAAGATGGCTTCCCGTTGGTCTGGATCAATGGTTTGACTGAAAAAGCCAATCTGAGTCAGAGCAGTATCTAGCCGCTCAGTTTCCCCCTTCATCACGGCCGAGAACGCCATGCGATAGCCTTCGCTGATGGTGGTGCGGTATTCACGGGTCGCGCCAAAATCCAATAGGGCGATTTGTCCGCTGGCATGGTTGTACAGATAGTTGGCAAAGTTGGGATCGGTTTGCACCAACTGAAATTCGAACAACTCGCGAAACAACAGAGAGAGTAAGTGGGTCATGACCTGATCCCGAATCGGCTGAGCAGCGCTGTGCAGTGATTCGATCGGCACGCCGTCCACATACGACATGCTTAGGACGGTTTTAGAGCTGAGTGCGGGAAACACTTGTGGCACCACAAATGCCGGGTCGTCACTCAATAGCGCTTGGTAACGTCGCAGATAGTGCGCTTCGCGCACGTAATTGGCCTCGTAATGCAACTGAGTTTTCGCCTCTTCCAGTAGTGGCGCGATATCGACCTCTTTAGGGAGCAGTCCAACCACGTTGAGCAGCGTTCCAACATTGTTGACATCGCTGTCGATGCTTTTCTCCACGCCTGGGTACTGTACTTTTACCGCCAGCTTGATGCCGTCATCGGTGTAAGCCTGGTGCACTTGTCCAATCGAGGCGCTGGCGATCGGTTTGAAGTTAAACGCGAGGAACTGCTGTTTCCACTCCTGTCCGAGACCTTCTTCCAGTACCGCCGCCAATTGTTTCGCCAGCATGGGATTGGCGTCTGAACGCAATCGCGCCAGTACTTCGGCCAATTCCGGACTGAGGAGATCGCCTGCATCCATCGATAACATCTGGCCGACTTTCATTGCCGCACCACGCAGATGTGCGAGCTGATCCGCGACCCGTTTAAGGTTTTTCGGTGTCAGAAGCAGCTCTTTGGCGGAAGGACGTTTGCCTTGCATCCACTGTTTGGTACCCTCGGAGACCACATTGCCAGTCACGCGCGTGGCAAGAGAGGCAAACTGGCCGAGACGAGACAGTCTATGGGTCGGTATTTTACTTTCTCGCTGTGACATCGTGGCGTCCTGTTGGTTGTGATTCCGTCTGACTTCATTATGTCGGT
This sequence comes from Vibrio sp. V39_P1S14PM300, assembly GCF_009904765.1. NCBI lineage: Bacteria > Pseudomonadati > Pseudomonadota > Gammaproteobacteria > Vibrionales > Vibrionaceae > Vibrio > Vibrio sp. V39_P1S14PM300. The sequence goes on along the minus strand of NZ_WXWP01000413.1, from coordinate 11,246 downwards.
TGATGACGAATTTCCCTAAATTATTCTCTTTATACGCGCTCGCTTCCATCTGGTTGCATCGATGAGTTGGTGCTCGTTTACTGCGGCAATTATATTTTCATCAACATCTTGTGCCATGCGAGGTTATCCGATACAACTTGAACTCTCAAATCAGAGACAGGAAAAAACAATGATTAAGGAAAATACTTATTTTGAGGGCGGTGTGAAATCGCTTGGTTTCACCCAGCAAGACGGCGACAGCAGTGTCGGAGTTATGCTGCCGGGTGAATACACTTTTGGTACGGCAGCGCCGGAGCGAATGACGGTTGTGAAAGGTGCGCTGATCATCAAGCGAGCCGGAGATGCAGACTGGCAGACATTTGCTGCTGGTGAGTCGTTTGACGTGGCGGGCGATTCATCGTTTGATCTGAAAGTGGAAGTGGCCACGGCTTATTTGTGTGAATATCTGGGCTGAGCCGGATAAAAAAAGCCACGCCGTGGCGGCGTGGCAAACAAAAAGTTGAATGACAGTGGATTATCCAACTTTCTCTTACCAATCGTCCCCGAAAGGACACCTAAGAGGGGTTAGTACAATTCAAACTGACCACTGTTGTAATCCCGGATAGCCTGTTCAATCTCAGCAACGCTGTTCATGACGAACGGGCCATAGTGAACCACAGGCTCGTTAATCGGCTCACCCATAAAGATCAGGACACCACTGTCTTGAGCTGCGTCGAGCGTGAACTCGTCCCCTTTGGACAGCAGTGCCATCTCTCCTTGCCGGACTACGCGATCAGCCAGTCTGACCTCTCCTTTATAGTTGTACAGCATGACAGTATGATTGCCGTTGGTTTGCACTTTTAAGGCTTGTCCGGCTTGCGTGCGCCAGTCCGCTACGGTTGCCGGGACGCCGGTGTCGACCAGTGGGCCGGTCAGTTGCTGTCCTTCCAATCGGAGCTCTCCCGCCAGTAACCTGATCAGGCCTTCACTGGCAGAGTGATGTTCGGTGATGGTTTCCGGCTGAAAGTCGTGGTATTGAGCCGGTTGCATCTTGTTTTTGGCGGGTTGGTTAATCCAAATCTGGAAACCGTGCAGCGCTCCATCCTGCATAATGGGCATCTCACTATGGATGACGCCACGGCCTGCCGCCATCCACTGTGCGCCGCCACTTCTCAGCTCACCGATGTTCCCCATGTGGTCACGATGTTGAAAATGCCCTTGCAGCATATACGTTAAGGTTTCAATCCCGCGGTGAGGGTGAGGCGGAAACCCACCAACATAGTCGGCTTTGTCGTCCGATTTGAGCTCGTCCACCATCAGAAACGGTGAGAATCGCGCATTATCAAAACCGGCAACACGACGGATTTTAACGCCGTCACCGTCGGACGTGGCTTGTGACGGAATAATTTGTTGAATGATTCTCGCTTGGCGCATAACAGCCTCCTTAGTGTGTATGCAGGCAGTGTAGCGCGGTAAATTGCGGTCGTGAGGGCGGGCTTTTCGGTGGTCTTATTCGATAATTTCGAACATCAACCGAGGAATAAGCACAATTTACACTCTAGTTACTGCACTATACTGAATTTGAAAGGATTCGCTGAGGAAGAGGAGGTTGTATGGCCGTAACACGCAGAGATCCTGTTCCCCACCATGATTACGACGAGGAGAATGATTTCACCACAGATCAACGCCGTCGGTACACTCAGGTGGCGAATACCGCTGTCAAACGCCGTCAGGAGCAAGATGAGATCCCGGTTCACAAACGGAAACGGGCTGCGGTGATCCGGCGGGCGAAGCGCATCAACCGCAGTTCACATAAAGTAAAATATGCACTGGCAATGCTAGCGATCCTAGCGGTGGGTTTGTCGGTTATGTACCTGAGTGGCTGAACTCATTTCTGAGCCAGGCTCTGAGTTGCAGGACGTGTTCGTTCTGCAGCTTTTCTCTCTGACAGGTAAAATAAAAATCCTGATGCGGGTTGGTTACCGGCTGGCCTATCTCTCTCAATAAACCGAGTTTAATGTCATCACGCACAAATAAGCGGTGTGTGACGAATACGCCCAGTTTTCGTATCGTCGCCTGCACGGCCTGAATAGAGGCTGAGAAAGAAAGATTGTGTCCTGACGTCGGAAGTGGAAGCTGGTGCGCATCACACCAGACTTGCCAGTCGTGTTTGCGACGTTCATTGGCTGCGATGATCGCGGGATAGGTATTTAGCAGCTCAGCAAGCTCGATGGGGTTATCTCGCTCAAGCAAATCCGGGCTGCACACCATCACCAGTTCATCTTCGCCCAACAATTCACAGTAATAATCCTGCCATTCGTCGGTGTGACCGTGAATGATGGCAACGTCTACTCCTTCCTGTTCCAGAACAAAGCTACCTACCAGGGTGGAGATGCGTACGTCGATATTGGGCGCGAACTGATTGAAGCTGTGTACCCGTGGGATCCACCAGTGCATGGCCAGTGAGTTGACCATGTTAAGTGTCAGCCGATGCGAGTGGCGTTTTTCGAGCAGATTCTGAGTGGCAACAACGATCTGCTCCAGCGCCGGCGCAATCTGTTTGTAGTATTGCTTACCATTGGCGTTGAGTGTGACGTTGCGACCTGAGCGGTGAAACAGGGGCTGATCCAACTGCGTTTCCAACGATTTGATCGCCTGGCTGACGGCAGAATGACTGACATTCAGCGCTTTGGCGGCCTCGGTCATGCTGCCAGTTTCAGCTACCGCGACGAATGAATACAGCGATTTGAGTGGTGCGAGTTTTTTCATGAGTAAGTTTTTCTTACAGGTTTGGTTAATGTTACTCGTTTTTTATTCGCCGGTCATCTCACTACACTACGGGGCAGAAGAGGAGAGAAGTATGTCCCGTTCATTGCGTCCTGTTATATTTATTCTGTCATCGACATTCAGTCTGTCGCTGACTGGCTTATTGTCTAAGTATCTGGCTGAAGCGATGAATGCTCAGTTGTTGAGCTTTATGCGTTTTGTGGTGCCAGCCTTGATGTTGGCTGGGGTAATGATGCTGACCCGGTTTAATTTACCATCCAGAAGCATGTGGAAGCCGATGTGGATAAGGGCATTGTGTATCGCGGCTTGTCAGGTCTGCTTTATTGTTTCATTACAACATTTGTCCCTGGTTGAGAGTGTGGTGTTGTTCAGTACCGGACCCTTGTTTATTCCAGTGTTAGAAAAACTGATTTTTTCGGTCCGGTTGAGCTGGCTGACGCTGTTCGGGCTGTGCATGACATTCGGTGGTGTGCTACTGCTGGCTGGCGATGTGTCTGGTATTCAGTTGCGTCCAGAGTTGTTGATTGGCCTGGCGGCCGGATTGTTTAATGCCGGGTCTCAACTTAGCTTATACCGTGCCAGCAAGGGAGGGATGCGAGCCATTGATATCAACTTCTGGACCTTCGTGTGTGCAGCGGTACTGTTGTTTCCCGTCCTGGTCATTTCGGGAATCAGCTTAAACCCACAAGCATGGGTCGCCCCGCAAGCCAGCACGGTCGCCATTGTGGTCGCATTGCTGACCGCATCTGTGCTGATCGTAAATACCCAGGTATTTCGTTCAAAGGCGTATCAACTGGCGGAATCAAACTCACAACTGGCCCCGTTGATTTTTACCAATCTGCTGTTTACCGCGGTGTGGCAGTTCTGTTTCTTTGATGAGCGTTTCACCGCATTGCAATTGATGGGGATTTCACTCATTGTCGCGGCCAGTGCGGTGAATGTGATTGTCCCAAAGCTGATTCGACGTCGCACCCGTTCACAAACCGGTGAGCTGAATCCGGGGACCTGAATCTGAGGGGCAGGAAAAGCCATCAAGTGGCGCTGACCGCTTGATGGCGTTATAAACAGGTTTTACTTGGCAATTAAACCGTAAGGCATGCCAAGAAAAATGCCAGGATTTGAGGTGAGGGTTGGGGCGACATTGACGCTTTGCCAGTCCAGTAACATGATCGCCAGTACATTGCGATGTTCACCATATTCAAGATCGAAATCGCCGGTGGTTGAGGGAATCATGCCATGGCGTAAGTCGAGCGATGCCTGGATCGCCCGGCGTGTTTTTTCAACCACAGGGTCATTATCCAATCCGGCGAGCAGGAAAGTCAGTCCAACTTCAGCGATGACATCTTCCTTAGCTCTGAGCAAAATTGTATCGATGTTGCGTCGCATGTAGTCGTAAATCCACGGGTACTGTTTCTCATCGATCTTATGCTGATAGTACCGTGAATCGGCAAACACAATGTGAGTCATGCCATAGAGCTTGTTGCCGTACTGTTGTTTGGTCAGTTCACTGTCTTCGGAGTCAGGATAGGTTTCGCGGAACGTTTTAATAAACATATCTACGACGTCTTGTTCCCCCAATTGACGCAACCAGAATGCTTGATTGGCCAGTTGCGCTGCCCAGGCTTTCACCATCTCTTTATTACTGACATACTTGGTAAAATCGTACTGGCGCAGCAATTGACGCAACTGTTTGTCTTTGACATGTTTGAGGCCATATTCGTCTGCCCGAGCCATAGAACCCAGTAAACCGACCCCGATATACAAATACTCCGGCATACTTTTGGTGGCGTTGTAGCGTCGCACACTGCGCTCGTCTTTGTCGTCGAGGTAAGCGTTGAGCCGCTTCTCTGAATAAAGAATCACTTGCTCCGGGGTATTGATCTCTTCAGCACATTCGTTCAAGCGGCTGGCCACACGGGCCAAATCACTCCAGATGGCGGCGGCGTACTTGGGATCGAGCGTTTGACGATACATTCGCAGCGCATAATGCCCTTCTTTAAACGCAGGTAGCGTGTAGAGTTGGGTTTCGTAGGTGTGGCGGATTATGTCCGCGGATTGTTGGTAAGTGGTTTGAGATTCATTCAGTGCCAATGCTGACGCCGATACAAGCAAGACGGCACTGGCAGTAAACGACAGATAAAGTTTTTTGAGCAGCATATCAGTGAACACGTAAACGAAAGTTAATGTAAGTTTAACAGCTATTTGCGATCTGTATGCCAGCCATAAGTCAATATTTAATATTTATACAAAATTGTGATCAAAGCGAATTTATCTGACGGAAAGTCAGGTTAATACGTGCAGATTTTGGCTGGGCGGTTTTAGGGACGCAATGGCGCCAGAAGTGCTGCGTTTCTCCACTCATGATGAGCAGGGAACCATGATGCAGATCCAACTGGCGCCTTTCGCCATTGTGCTTGTGTTTGAGCACAAAACGTCGGCTATCGCCAAGATTTAAAGAGGCGATCACCGGGTTGCGGCCGAGTTCCGGTTCATTGTCCTGATGCCAGCCCATCGAATCCTGCCCGTCTCGGTACAAGTTCGCTAGCACCGAATTAAAACGCGTGCCGCTTGCGTCTTCACAGCGTTGCTTTAGCTCCAGCAACAAAGGGGACCAAGGCAGAGGTTGCATTGTCAGGCCAGAGTATGTGTATTCCGCATCGCCATACCAGGCCTGGAGTCTCGGCTGCGCCACCTGGCGGCCAAACAGGTTGATTGACTCTTGTTGCCACGGCACCTCATTTTGCAGATGTGTGAACACATGATCGGCTTCCTCCGCAGAGAGAAAATTGGCAGACCAGAGCAGGGTGCCATTAGTCAGATCAATCGTTTCTATAAGCGAATTGGGCGTGGAAAATAAATCCAAAATACGTATCCTTGACCAGATAATAATCAACAAAATGTGCAATCTGTAACTGATTGCGTTATGTTCTGTTACACGATAAACCCACTCGGTGTGTGGTTGCTTATGCAAAATAGTCTCACCGAGCGATTTACATAACCAGCATAAACACCATTGCCGGACACATCATAAAAATCATAACCGGTGAAGTAAAAAATGATCAACGACAGTTTGGCTGAACGCGTGCATAGGGGAATTTGAATGTCGCATGGTTCACGCAGACATTGGTCTGTCAGCTTGCTGTTTGCGCTATTTTTAGTCAGTTCGGTCGCGATGATCGAACTGATTGATTACAACCAGAAATCGAAACTAGAGGACGAATTGCTCGAAGAAGGGCGCAAAGATTTGGCCTCGATTCGTTCACGTCTGGAAGCCACAATGTTGGCGGATATCTACCGGATCCACAGTCTGACGTCGTTTGTCAGCCTCAACCCGGAACTGACTCAGTTTAACTGGCAAACACTGGCGGCCAGTATGATTCAGGAAAGCCGTCATGTCCGCATCATCGGTCTGGCACCGAATGATGTGATTCACTACATCTATCCATTGCAGGGCAATGAACGGGCACTCGGGCTGGACTACCGGAAAGTGCCGGAGCAATGGTATTCGGTCAAAAAAGCGCGAGATATTAAGCAGATTTTTATTTCTGGTCCTGTCCCTCTGATTCAGGGGGGACAGGCACTGATCGTACGCCTGCCAATTTTTACCGGCAGCGCGGATAACCCGGTGTATTGGGGCGTCGCCAGTATGGTGATTGATCTTGATGGCTTACTGGAAGACGTCGGTGTTCAGGACTTTGACCAGAGTTATCATCTGGCGATTCGTGGACGTAACAGCCTCGGAGCGAGCGGAGATATCTTTTATGGGGACGCCTCGACGTTCAATCGTGCGTTCAGCGTACAGACGGTCTTTTTTCCTTATGGTACTTGGGTGATTGCCGCATCGGAGCAGTCCAATCAACTCAGTCAGCTGCCCTGGTATCAGGTGCATCTGGCCCGGGTGGTTGGCTATCCGGGGTTAGTGCTTATCCTGATTGCTTTTGTGACTATTTACCGTCTTTACCGGGCGGCCAATCGACGTTCTTTGCACGATGAGTTGACCCATTTACCCAATCGGCGCTACTTCATGTTTACCCTGCAACGTCACTTCGACAATGCGCTGAGAAACAAAGATGTGCAGAAGACATTCTCGGTGCTCAATATCGATTTGAACCAGTTTAAAGCCATTAATGACCAGTATGGTCATGCTGCGGGTGATCTGGTGCTCACTCAGGCGGCGAGACGCATCAGTCGTTCACTGCGTTCGTCAGATGTGGTTGCGCGTATTGGCGGGGACGAATTTTTAGTGCTGCTGCCGCGGATCAGCCGAGAGGAAGACGTCATCGCGGTGAAAAACAAAATCCAGCAGGCTTTGTGCTCCATTCCGGTTGAGTACGAGGGGCACCATATTCCGATTCATGTCAGCATCGGCTCAGCATTGTATTCGCACGAGCACCTGACGATCGATGATTTACTTAAAGATGCGGATCAGCAAATGTACAGTGAGAAACGTCGTAGCCGAGCGGCGTAACAGTGTGTCTTATACTGATAAGTGTATGAGTAAACCTGGTTGAGGAAATGAGCCGTGCGTCCGTTATCTGAATGGTTAGAAGCCTATGGTGAGAGTCACCAACATCCGATTAACCGGGCAATTCACAAAGTGGCCGTCCCGGGCATCTTTCTCTCTGTGATTGGTCTGATTTGGTCCATCCCGGCGCTGCCGATGCCTAATGTGAATGTCAACTGGGTGTGGTTACTGCTGATCCCTGTGATGATTTTTTATTTCCGCCTCTCAACGAGTGTTTTCCTGATGATGCTGGGCTTTTCACTCGCCTGCATTGGTTTGATCTGGTCGATGGAACTGCTGGGCTGGCCGGTGTTGTCGGTTTCTCTGCTGATGTTTGGCGTGTTGTGGATGCTCCAGTTCATCGGTCATAAAATCGAAGGAAAGAAACCGTCTTTCCTGGAAGACGTGCAATTTTTGCTGATTGGTCCGATCTGGGTGTTCCGTAAACATTAGTTTTTGCATTATGCGATTAATGATTTTTGCAAAACGTTTTAGTTTTGCAAAATGCAAAGGCGTTATGCATGGTGTTTGGCTGAAACTGCACTTTATTTAACCGAAATCAGGCCGGAAATTATTTTTTAAAAGTTGGCACGCATCGTGCTTTACTTAGAGTGACCCTTATTAAGCCGAGGGTCACCTAGCCAACTGACGTTGTTAGTGAACCTTACATTTGTTCACACTTATACATAGCCAATCACGCTCATTGTGATTGGCTTTTTTTCTATTTGGCCTCCACTACTTGCTTATTCGTCGCCTTGACAATGGCTGTAGCAGCTTGGTTTACGAGGGCAGACCGCTCCACGCGAGCAAATCACCCGAGCATCGTTGGCGATACCGCGCTCTATCCACTTGATATTGAGGATCTTGGCAATGGTAATAAACTCTTTACGAATGTGAGGCGGAATCGTTGCCGTGCCGCCGTGCGATACGCAGAGTTGTTTCAAGTCTTCCGCAATTTCCAATGAGTTTCCACCCTGTGCGTCAATCGCTGGGTTGAGATCGATCCCCGCACACAGCACCCGGTTGTTGCCCGCGGGATCGGTCATATTGACCGACTCACAGCAATAAATTCTCGGCTCGTCGCCAACGTTGAGAATGGATATTTGTGCCGAGCTGCCTGGCTGAGGCTCAGAGAGGCGACGGAAAACGGCCCAGTGTTGACACGGGTCGTTCACCTTACGCATGTTTCCCCAAGGCAATGGAATACCATTACCCCGATAAACCGCTTTCAGCTTGTTTTGACCGTACGCATCAAAATAATGCCAGTGTGGGTAAGGGGAGACCACGGTCATCCGTCGCATCGCAACCGAAGGCGAGACTCCGGCTTTGGTATGCACATCAATTTCATAGCCGTTGCGATCCAGTAATTGGCGAAACGGTACTTTCGGGCACAGCAGGGCGCCCGCGAAAAAGCTCGACTCGAAATCTCGCCACGCCTGCAAAATATCCTGTGAATTGAGTTCAGAGGTTTGTGGGGCGGTATTGGCGTCCTCCCAGCTGTTGGTGTGACCGACAGACAGCACATTCTTCAGCCCGTCACGACTGTGCAACACGCAATGGCCAATGTACACCGCCAGATCGTATTTCAGCCGGGTTGGGTAATCGCGCAGGATTTCGTTGAGGTAAATCGTGCCCGGTGGTTCAAAAAAGGAGGTAATCAACTGTTTGGCGCTGACCCCCAGTTCATCAACCACGTCTTCTGGCGTCCGACTGGTCCAGCGGATAGTCAGTCCCAGGCTTTTGGCAATATCAATGATGTCTTCAACTGATAGATTGAGTCGTTTCAGACCCACTTCTTCCGCCGCCCGCTCCAAATCCGGAAAATGGTTCTGGTTATTTTCCTGATGCGCCCGAATCAGCAGGTGGGCAAACTGACGCCCGGTAATACCGGTCTGGGAGAGCATTTCTGGAATGGCAATTTGCAGAATGTCGTTGGAGAACAAAAAGCTTGGTTCAAGTGCCATACCGCTGATCCCGCCTCGATTGCCTTTGTCAGGGGTAATCGCAGACTGCTCTGGCTCGTCGTCTAAGAACCAGGCAGGATCTTTTTGGAATACTTCGGCGATCACCTCCAGCATATCGACGCTGGGAACTCGTTTCCCCCGCTCAATCATCGACAGGTAAGAGACCGATGGCGCGTACTCAGGGTTAACCCGTATGCATCTCGCGGAGAGATCTTCCATGGTTAAGTGATTGCGTTTTCTAAGGTTTCTAATTTTTGTCCCTAAAAAATGGGATTGACGAACCAGGCTTTTTGACAGCGACATTTTGTAAAATTCACATTGTAAAATTTTTGTTGTGAAATTGTAGTCAAAATTCCGCTAGTCTACCAAGTAAGCAAGGTCACAAATTCGCCACGGAATGAAACACGAGTTTGGAATATTTGCTCTAGGACAGATTTTTTTGCAGCAGTCACCACCCGTTACAAAGGAAGGGCTGGTCGGAGAGAGGGAAAGACTATGAATATGCTGACATTCGATAAAAACGAAATCCAAAAACAACAAAAGCCATTTATCGCTGAAGCCGTCTTTGCCGTCGAGACGATCAGCGCTCACGAGCAGATGGAAAAACAGAAAAAATCCAAGCAACTGCTGGATCGTCTGTTCCCGCTGGAAGCCGGTTCGCATCAGGACGTTACCTGTTATGTTATCGACTACTGCCACGTGATGGCGTATTTCAAAGACGGCCGCCACAGTGGCTTGAAGCACCCCAAGCAATTTGTGGCTTATACCGGCGGCAAAGAAGAGCCCAAGTCAATTCTGTTCCGCGATGGCAGTGGTAGTCATGTGGAAGTGATGTTTGGTTGCCACAAAGGCACTGGCTGTGTGGAGTTGATTGATATTGACGACATTCAGTTGGAAACGTGCACCACGCTCGCTCAGACTTGCAATGAGACCCCGCTGGCGGCGATGCGTCACTGGATCAGCCTGGTGAAAGGCGATGAGAAAGGCAAACCGCACGCGTGCAGTGAAGATAAAGAGTACACCGCTAAAAATGGTGACGATTATCATCTCGATTACTGCTACCACCTGTAATGGGCGGGAGCACCACCAAAAGCCAGCCTCGTGTGCTGGCTTTTTTGTGGGCGCGAGTTCAGAACAGGCGACGTTTTAGTCCGGCTTTTTCGAGAATGCGGGTGGAGATTTCTTCAACCGACAATGAGGAAGTATTGATATACGGGATCGCCTCACGACGGAACAGAGCTTCAACGGTGTGAAGCTCGAGTTTGCATTGCTCCGTGCTGGCGTAATCGCTGCCGGAAAGGCGGTTTTCACGGATTTCAGTCAGTCGCTCCGGATCGATGGTCAGGCCGAACAGCTTGTGACGGTACACTTCGAACTCCGGCAACAGACGCAGTGATTTGACGTCTTCGGCAATAAACGGGTAGTTCACCACCCGCAGACCAAACTGCATCGCCATGTACAAACTGGTTGGTGTTTTGCCGCTACGGGAGACCCCAAGCAGAATGATGTCGGCGTGCTCCATGCCCTTGAGGGTGATGCCATCGTCGTGCGCCAGGGTGTATTCGATGGCGGCGATACGGTCAAAGTAAGTGTCTGAGTCTTTACCGACACTGCGTGAGCGTTGCAGTTTGGGTCGGGGAGGCATCTGAATGTCTTCCTGCACTTTCTGCACAATGCTTTCCAGTACGTCGTAGCTGTGGGCGGGGGCCTGAAGCAATTTACGCCGGACATCGGGCACCACAATCGAAAAGAACACCAGCGGTTTATGACCGGACTGGCGGTAGGAGTGTTCAATGGCTTTGACTACGTCGTCGGCGCGATCTTCGCTGTCGACAAACGGAAAGGTTTTTTCGTTGGTGTTGACCGGGAACTGACCCAGTACAACATGCCCTAATGTTTCACATGTAATCGCGGTTCCGTCAGAAACATAGAACACATCACGACTTTGAGTATCTGTTTGCATTTTTGTTTAAAGTTTAAAAATCTTTTGAGTAGGATGTAACACATAATAC